>JALUUA010000185.1 GCA_027021605.1 Candidatus Bipolaricaulota bacterium
GGAGCGCCATCGGCGTGGAGTGCCAGGCCACCACGGCCTCCTTCCCGCAGCTGGTCACCGAGCTGCTCACCGGGACGTTTACGGGCTACATCACCATCGGGCTTACGGGCGGCAACCCGCAGGGCGCCGTCAACGTGATCCCGTGTGGCACGGTCCTCCACTTCTGGAACGTGGCCTGTCCGGAGGACCCCACCGAGGACGAGCTCGTGCTCGAGGAGCTGTGGCTGGCGGGCTTCAACGCCACCAGCGTGGAGGAGGCGGTGGCCGCCTACGACGTCTACCAGGCGGCCTGGATGGAGCGGCCGCTCTACCTGCACCTGGCCACCACCAACGCGCTGTTCGTGCAGCGGACGGACCGGATCGCCAACACGGGTCGGGCGATCAACGGGAACACGAACGTCAAGTTCCGCTGTGACCTGCCCGGCCAGTCCCCGTCCTGCGCCGAGGCCAACCCGTAAGCGCGGTGGGGGCCGAAACCGAGGTCGAGACAGGCCCCACGGTCGGCCGTGGGGGAGACCCAAGGCCCAAGCTAAGCTGAGCTTGAGCTAAGCGAGGAAGAGAGAGGAGCGTGCGGGAAAAGAGCCAAAGCGCGCTCCTCTCTCTTCGCATTTCCTCTGCCCACGCGTCAGGGCCGGTTCCTTGCGCGGTATAATCGCGTCGAGTAAGATGGGCGGTCCGGAGGAGCGCTTTGTGAGGAAGGAAGGAACCCCAGAATGCTCTTAGGCTACATCTTTCGCCGCATTTTGTACATGCTCCCCATCCTCATCGTGGTGACGCTCATCATCTTCCTCCTGACGTACCTGCAGCCGGGGGACGTCGTGGACGCGATGTGCGGGCTAAGCTGCCCCCAGGAGATTCGCGAGCGGCTCCGCGAGGTCTACGGCCTGGACGACCCCTTCGTCGTGCAGTACTTGCGATGGGTGAAGGGGGTCTTCACCGAGCTGGACTTCGGGTACTCCCCCATCCGGAAGATGCCGGCCTGGGAGGCGCTGGTGGGGGAGGGGCGCTGGGGGTATACGCTCCTGTTGGTGCTCACGGCCATGTTCGTGAGCTGGGCGGTGGCGATTCCCATCGGGATCTACTCGGCCACCCACAAGTACTCCCCGGCCGACCACGCCTTTACGTTCTTGGGCTTTCTGGGGATCTCGGTGCCCAACTTCATCCTCGGCCTCTTCTTCATCTGGCTGATGGTAGCGATCGTCAAGGTCGGCCAGATCCCCGTTCAATTCGGCTGCATCACCCAGCTGACCGTCGGGGAGTTTTTCAGCCCCAGCTGCCGGGACGCCCCCTGGGGGATAAGCAAGTTCCTCGACTTCCTGTGGCACTTCTTGCCCCCGGTGTTGATCCTCTCGGCGGCCAACACCGCGGCGGTCATCCGCTACATGCGCGGCAGCCTCCTCGACGTCCTCAAGATGGACTACATCCAGACCGCGCGGGCCAAGGGGCTCTCGGAGCGGGTCGTGATCTACAAGCACGCGGTGCGAAACGCCATCAACCCCCTCATCAGCATGCTGGGGTTCTGGATCCCCTACATGCTGGAGGGGGCCCTGGTGATCGCGATCATCTTCAACCTGCCCCAGATCGAGAAGACGTTTATCGAGTCACTGGAGAACCGGGACTACGCGGTGGTGATGAGCGGGCTCTTCGTCTTCAGCCTGATCCTGATGATCGGCAACCTCATCGCCGACATCCTGTTGGCCATCTCGGACCCGAAGATCCGCTACGAGTGAGGGCCACCGAAGGTCGTTGAGCTGAGCTGAGCTGAACTGAACTGATCGAAAGGGGACATGGGAAACGCAAAGACCACGGCGCCGACGAGGGTAGAGCCTCCGAAGCCGCCCGCCCCGGAGGAGGAGCTGGGCTACCGGCCCCTTTCCCAGCGGCAGCTGATCTGGCGGCGGTTCCGCCGCCACAAGCTCGGCTTGCTCGGCGGGATCACCATCCTGTTCCTGCTGCTGATCTTCCTGTTTGCCGAGTTCATCTCCCCGAACAACTACTGGGTGCTCTACAAGGACTACCCCTACGTGCCCCCGATGATCACCCAGATCCACTTCGACGGGCTCCGGCCCTACGTCCACGGGCTGGCCAAGCGGCAGGCCTGCATCGACCTCGACTTGAATATCATCCAGTACTGTCGGGACTTCCCCCCCGATGCGAACCCGCGCCGTCTGCCCGGGGTCTACGTCTACAAGGAAACGGACCAGAAGTACTACTTGAAGTTTTTCGTGCGGGGCCCGGAGTACAAGCTGTTCGGGTTCATCCCCACGAACATCCACCTCATCGGGACGGGCGAGCCGATGCGGAGCCCGGGGCAGTTCTTCCCCTTCGGAACGGATAAGCAGGGGCGCGACCTCTTCGCCATGGTGCTCTTCGGGGGGCGGGTGACCCTGGCGATCGCGCCGCTGGTCATCCTGATCAGCTTCCTGGTGGGGATGTTCCTCGGCGGCCTCTCCGGGTACCTGGGGGGCGCCGTTGACACCTTCCTGCAACGCCTGGCGGAGATCGTGATGTCCCTGCCGCGCCTCGCTTTGCTGCTGGCCATCTCGGGGATCGTCTCCAGCCTCGGGCTCATCCCGCCCATGGTCCGCTTCTGGACGATCGTGGGGTTGCTCAGCATGGTGAGCTGGGCCCCGATCGCCCGGGTGATCCGCGGCCAGTTCCTGGCGCTGCGCGAGTCCGAGTACACCCAGGCCGCCCGGGCGCTCGGCGCCGGCAACCTGCGCATCATCTTCCGGCACATCCTGCCCAACATCATGAGCTACTTGGTCGTGGCCGCCACCCTCGCCGTTCCGGACATCATCATCTTGGAGAGCATCCTCAGCTTCCTGGGGTACGGGATTCAGCACCCCCTTACCAGCTGGGGGATGTTGCTCAACAGCCTCGTCGGGGAGGGCTTCCAGTTCGAGGTGCAATATCACAGCTGGCTCCTCATCCCCGCGGCGTTCATCGTCATCACCGTGCTCGCCTTCAACTTCCTCGGGGACGCCCTGCGGGACGCGGTGGACCCCTACACCGTCGCGGAGGTGAAGGAGGAGGGGCACTGATCCGGATCCTCTCCCTCCCCTACCTCCGCCCGCCCCGCCGCTTCCCGCCCGGGGGAACGAAAACGAAAGTGTGAAACGGGACCCGGACCATGGTGCAGGAGAAGCGCATCGCCATAGTGGGCTTGGGCAAGATCGGGGGCACCCTCGCCCGGGGCCTCATCCAGAGGCGGGTGGTTCCCGCCAAGAACTTGGCGGGGAGCACCGCCCACGAGTCCACCGCCCGGGAGGCCGCCGAGCGCTACGGGATTGAAGTGCTCACGGACAACGCCGCGCTGGTGCGGGGGCGGGATATCGTCATTTTGGCCGTAAAGCCCCAGAGCATGGCCCGCGTTCTCGAGGAGATCCGCGGGGCGGTGGCGCCCGAGCAGCTGGTGATCACCCTCGCGGCGGCCACCACCACCCGCTTCGTGGAGGAGCAGTTGGGGCAGGAGATCTCCGTGGTGCGGGCGATGCCCAACACCCCCTGCCTGGTGGGCCAGGGGATGACCGTGCTGTGTCCGGGGCGGTATGCTGCGCCCGAACACGTGGAGATCGCGCGGGAGATCTTCGCCGCCGTGGGCCGGGTGGAGGTGATCGACAACGAGGAGCTGATGGACGCCGTGACGGGCCTCTCGGGCAGCGGACCCGCGTACTGCTACATCATGATCGAGGCGCTGGCCGAGGGGGGGGTTAAGGTGGGCCTGCCCCGGGAGCTGGCCACCCTTTTAGCCGCCCAGTCGATGCTGGGGGCGGCCCAGATGGTGCTGGAGACGGGGGAGCACCCGGCCAAGCTGAAGGACAACGTCACCACCCCCGCGGGCACCACGGTGGACGGGCTGCTGGAGCTGGAGGCGGGCGGCGTGCGCGTCTCGCTCATCAAGGCCGTCGACCGGGCCACGCAGAAGTCCAAAGAGCTTTCGCGGTGAGGGGTCGGCACTAGGAGCGAGGCTTCTGTCCCGGCCGACGCTGCCGCACCCACGCCCAAAGGAGTGCGCCCAACCCGAGCCCCATGCCGGCGATAAAGATCCCCATGAGCAACAGAGTAACGCTATCCATGCTTCTCCCTTTCTTGTTGCCCTTCGAGTGACCGCCTGCGGGACCACCGCTCCTGAGCAGCGATCAACAAGGAACCCACCAGGTAAAACCCTACCCAAATGCTTAAGCCCCACAACGTCCAAGGGACTCGGAACTCGCCCGCAACGATTTGTCCAACCACCAAGCCACCGAACCCTAGATTGGCCGCATCCATAAGCTTCTCTCCCAAGGTGCGAAGCCATCTTTGCTCCATCGAAGTGAGTATAGCATTGCCTAAGGCCGAGCACCATTGACCCCGAGGGGAGCGGGAGGTACCATGAGCCAACCCTAGGGGGCTTAGAGGGTGGGATTTTCCATGGCTCAGCTGGTCGGGTATGGGGTATACATCCCTCGATTGCGCCTGGCAGCGGCGGAGATCCACGCCGCCTGGGGGCGCGCCGGGGGCCGCGGGGAGAAGGCCGTCGTCCCCCCGGACGAGGATCCCCTTACCATGGGCGTCAAAGCCGCGCAGGCCGCCCTCGCCCAAGCTGGGGTCGAAGGGCAACAACTGAACACGGTTCTGGCCGCCAGCACCTCCACGGGCTACGCCGAGGGAGCTCTGGCCGCCCCGCTGGCCTATCACCTGGGAGCCGAGGGCGACGTGCTGGTAGGGGACTTCGGGCTCTCGGCCCGCTCCGCGACGGCCGCGATCCGCGCGGCGATGAACGCTCTCATCTCCGGTCGTGGCGAGTACGGCTTGGTCGTGGCCGCCGAGAAGCTGATCGCCGAGCCGGGCTCCTCCTACGAGCTGAGCTACGCAGGGGGCGCGGGGGCGCTCCTCTTCGCTTCTCAAGGGCAAGGGGGATTTGCTGAGATCGTGGGATTTGCTGCGCACACGAGCGGGTTCGTGGGCCGCTCCCGCCGCGAGGGGCGCTTTCACGGCCTCGTCGACGAGCGCTTCGTGATGCAGCAGTTCCTCGCCCACACCCAAGGGGCCGTCGAGCGCCTCTTGGATACAACGGGCATCACGCGCGAGGAGGTGACCCACATAGTAGTGCAGGCCCCCGAGGGCCGCTGGGCCGCCCGGGCCCTCAAAAAGCTGGGCATCCCCCCCGAGAGGCTCGCCTCGACGTTTCCCCAAGTGGGCTACGCCGGGTCTGCTTCGTTGTTGATCGACTTGGCGTGGGCCCTCGAGCGCTCCAATCCGGGCGATCTCATAGTGGCCGTCTCCTTCGGCCCCGGGGGGAGCGACGCGCTCGCCGTTCGTGTCACGAAGCCCCCACCGGGGGCGGATGTGGAAGCGCAACTGCAGCGCAGGGAGAGGGTGAGCTATCCCGTCTATTTGCGCTATCTGGGGCTTCTGGGAGGGGAACGACGATGACGGCACCCGAAGTCTGGCGGATCGCCCGGGAGAACGCGCGGCTGGTGGGGTATCGCTGCACCCAATGCGGCTGGGTGGCCTTCCCGGAGCGCAAGCGGGTTTGCAAGCGCTGCCGCGCAGCTCCCGCGGACTTTGAGGAGGTAAAACTCAAGCCCTATGGGCAGGTCCTCTCGTACGTGGTCCAGCACCGCCTGCCCGCGGGCTTTGAGACGCCCCTTCCGCTGGCCGTCGTCGAGCTGGCGGACGGCCCGCGGGTCTACGGGCACCTTGTGGAGTGCGCCCCCGAGGACGTCGAGGTGGGGATGGAGGTCGAGGCCGACCTGCGGGTGATGTACGAGGAGAACGGGGCGCGGGTCTACTCCTACAAGTTCCGGCCCCGCTCCCTTGAGCCGAGCCGGGGGGGATCGTGATGGCCGAGGGACTTCGGGGGAAGGCGGCGATCGTCGGGGCGGGGATGATCCGCTTCGGCGAGCTCTACGACCGAAGCCTCGAGGACATGATCGAGGGGGCCTATCTGAATGCCCTCCAAAGCGTGGACAAGGGGCTTGACCCTCAGGAGATCGAAGCTGCGTGGCTCGGGACGGTCTACCCCGTGGGGGGGAACTCCGGGGTGGTGCTCGGCCACGCCACCGGGCTCTTCGAGATCCCGATCACCCGGGTGGAGAACGCCTGCGCCACGGGGAGCGACGCCTTCCGCCAGGCGTGCTTGGCCGTGGCCTCAGGGGTCTATGATTTAGTGCTCGTGGTGGGCGCGGAGAAGATGCACGACGAACCCGGGGGGCTCATCCAGCGGGCGGATGTCAAGAAACTCTGGATGGGCCGCGGGGTGACGATGCCCGCCTTCTTCGGGCTGCGCGCGACTGCCTATATGGAGAAATACGGGATTAGCCGGGAGCAGATCGCGCTTGTGAGCGTGAAGAACCACAAGAACGGGGCGCGCTACCCCTACGCGCACCTGAAGGTGGAGTGCTCCTTGGAAGACGTCCTGAACGCTTCGTATGTGTCCTACCCCTTGGGGCTCTACGACTGCTGTCCCGTGACGGACGGCGCGGCGGCCCTCCTCGTCTGCAGCGCGAAGATCGCGAAGCGCTACACCGATGATCCCGTATACGTGCTGGGCTCGGGCTTGGCCACGGAGAGCTTCGTCCGCGGCGGGGACCTCACCAGCTTTCCGGCCACGAAGCGCGCCGCGCAGCAAGCCTACGAGATGGCCGGGATCACCCCCGAGGACGTCGACGTGGCCGAAATCCACGACTGCTTCAGCATCACGGAGCTCATTAGCTATGAAGACCTGGGGTTCGCCGAGCCGGGCCGGGGAGCCCGTCTTTTAGAGGAGGGCATCGTGGAGCTCGAAGGCGAAAAGCCCATCAACCCCAGCGGGGGTCTGCTCGCGAAGGGGCACCCCTTGGGGGCCACGGGGGTCGCCCAGCTCGTGGAGCTCTACGAGCAACTTCGGGGAGAGGCAGGCCCCGTCCAGGTGAAGGACCCCGAGATCGCGCTGCAGCACAACATCGGCATCGGACGATTTGCCACGGGGTCCGTAGGGTGTGTGCACATCCTGGGGCGGGAGCCCTAAGCTACATCAAACAAATCTAAGAAGCCACCCCCAGAAGCCGTTTGCGCAGCTCTTGGATCTCGTCGCGCAGCTGCGCGGCCCGCTCGAACTCGAGCTTCCGCGCGGCCTCGAACATCTCCGCCTCGAGCTGTTTAATCCGCTTGACGAGGTCCTTGGAACTTATGGGCTCCTTCCCTTTCTCCACCCCCGGGCCGATGGGCTCATGGATTCCCAGAGCGGGGCAGCCAGGCTTCCTCGTCCGCGCAGCGGCCTTCTCGGGCTTTTCTTGTCGAAGCTCGGGCATGAACTCCTGGACGGCCTTCTGCACCGTCTGCGGCGTGATCCCGTGCTTGCGGTTGTACTCGAGCTGAATCCTGCGGCGGCGCTCCGTCTCCTGAATCGCCCGCCGCATGGAGTCCGTGACCTCGTCGGCGTACAGAACGACCTTGCCACGCACGTTGCGGGCCGCGCGCCCGATGGTCTGAATCAGTGACGTCTCCGAGCGCAGGAAGCCCTCTTTATCGGCGTCTAAGATGGCAACGAGGGACACCTCGGGGAGGTCGAGGCCCTCCCTCAGGAGGTTGATCCCCACCAGAACGTCGAACTCCCCCAAGCGTAGATCCCTCAGGAGGTCCACGCGGTCGAGGGTCTCGACGTCGGAATGCAGATAGCGGGCCTTGACGCCCATCTCGATGAGATAGTCCGTGAGGTCCTCGGCCATCTTCTTGGTGAGCGTCGTCACTAAGGCCCGCTCGCCCCGCCGGGTGACCTCACGGATCTCGTCCAAAAGGTCGTCGATCTGGTGTTGGGTGGGCCGGACCACAACTTCGGGATCGACGAGCCCCGTGGGCCGGACGATCTGCTCCACAATTTTCTGGCTCACCTCGCGCTCGTAGGGACCGGGCGTGGCGGACAGGAAGATGACTTGCTTTACGAGCTGCTCGAACTCCTCGAACTTCAAGGGGCGGTTGTCAAGGGCCGAGGGGAGGCGGAAGCCGTACTCGATCAACGTCTCTTTCCGGGCGCGGTCCCCGTTGTACATCCCGCGCAGCTGCGGGATCGTGACGTGCGACTCGTCGATCACGACCAAAAAATCATTGGGGAAGTAGTCCAAAAGGGTGTAGGGCCGCGAGCCGGGCGGGCGGCCCGAGAGGTGGCGTGAGTAGTTCTCGATGCCCGTGCAGTACCCGAACTCGCGGAGCATCTCCAGGTCGTAGCGGGTCCGCTGCTCGAGGCGCTGAGCCTCTAGTAATTTCCCCTGAGCCCGCAGGCGGGCGAGCTGCTCCTCCAGCTCTTCCCCTATGGAGCGCAAAGCGCGCTCGAGCTTCTCCTCGGGGATTAAGAAGTGGCTGGCGGCGTAGATCGTGACGCGCTCGAGGTCGCGCAGCTTGTGGCCCGTGATCGGGTCCATCTCCTTCAAAGACTCGACCTCGTCGCCGAAAAGCTCAATGCGCAACACGTTCTCGCTGTAGGCGGGAACCAGCTCGATGACGTCCCCGCGGGCGCGGAACGTCCCGCGCCCGAAGCCGACGTCGTTGCGGGCGTAGCCCAGCTCCACCAGGCGTCTCAAAAGCTCATCGCGATCGCAGAGGTCGCCCTTATTGAGGGAGAGGGTCATGGCTTGGTAGTCCTCGGGGGCTCCTAGCCCATAGATGCATGAGACGCTGGCCACGATGATCACGTCGCGGCGCTCTAACAGCGCGGACGTAGCGGCGTGGCGCAGGCGGTCGATCTCCTCGTTGATGGAGGCGTCCTTCTCGATGTAGGTGTCGGTCTGAGGGATGTACGCCTCGGGCTGGTAGTAGTCGTAGTAGCTCACGAAGTAGTGGACGGCGTTTTCAGGGAAGACCCCCCGAAACTCGTTGCAGAGCTGGGCGGCCAACGCCTTGTTGTGCGCGATGACGAGCGTGGGCTTCTGGACGTTCTGGATAACGTGAGCAATCGTATACGTCTTGCCCGTGCCCGTGGCCCCCAGCAGGGTCTGATAGCGCAAACCCTGTTCAATGCCCTCGGTCAGCTCACGGATGGCCTCGGGCTGATCGCCCTTGGGCTCGTAGGGGGCGACGAGCTTGAATCGTTTACTCATTGTGAATGGGGTTTAGGATCTCGCTTGCGCGCCTTCAGCCATTGCTCAAACGACTGCGGGCTTTCCGTGGATCGCTTTCCTGCCAGGAGGCCCTCCACGCTGATGTCTTCGTCGAGATCCGGCCAGTGGATGCCGTACCCGGCTCCGACGATCTCAAATCGCCGTCGTTCCTCCGGCGTGGCGTAGGCCAGTCGAGGGTACCACGCCAACGGGACGGAAATCGTCCGTCCGTCCTCGAGGTCCACGCTCAAGGTGTCCTCGGTGACGCGCACCTCTCGGATCTTAGGAAGATCCAGCTTCACCACCACAGAAGGCATCCCATCTCTCCCTTAAGAACTCTACATGATCCGTCAGTAGCCGCTCAATCTTACGCAACTCCGTCCGCGAGTACCCGTGGTTCACCGCCAGCGTCACGACCGGATCGAGCCAAAACTTGGCGCTCTTGTCCTCGCGATCCACGTGAACGTGTCGGGGCTCCTCGCAGTCGTGCGAGTACATGTAGACACGATAAGGCCCCGTACGCAAGAGCGTAGGACTCATTTCGCCCGTGAACGATCGTAGGACCAACGGAGAAGCTCGTCAAGCACGGGTCACGGCACCGGATCGGGCCCGCCGGGGTGCCAGGGGTGGCACTTTA
>JALUUA010000186.1 GCA_027021605.1 Candidatus Bipolaricaulota bacterium
AGCAGCGATCCGTCCCCCCCGATCACGACCAGCCCCTCAATTTGATACTTCTCCAAGGCGGCGAGGGCCCGCTTCTGCCCCGCGGGGGTCTTGAACTCCTCGGCGCGGGCGGTGCCCAGCATCGTCCCGCCCCTTTGCAAAATGTCTCCCACCTCGCGGGGACCCAGCGGGATGAGATCCTCCTCCATGAGCCCGCGATACCCCCGGCGCACCCCCCAGATCTCGAAACCCAGGGCGATCCCCTTGCGGGTCAGGGCCCGCACGGCGGCGTTCATCCCCGGCGCGTCCCCGCCGCTGGTGAGCACCGCGATTCGGGCCATCGTCACACCCCCAGGTGATCCGCGATCACGCGCAAATAGTCCCGCAGCTCCCGGGGCGTTAGGAAGTGCTGTCGGACGTGCTTGTGCCCGGCCTCCCCCATCCGCGCGCCCGCCTCCGGGTGCTCCAGCAGATAGGCCAGGCGGTCGGCCCACTCCTCGTCCGAGCGCGCGAGAAAGCCCGTAAGGCCGTCCAGCACCTGCAGGGTGATCCCGCCCGCCGGAGCGGCCACCACGGGCCTGCGCTTCCAGAGCGCCTCCGTGACCACCAGGCCGAAGCCCTCCCGCGTGGATTTTTGCAGAACCACGTCGGCCCGCCGCTGAAGCGCGTTGATCTCGCGGTGCGAGGTGGGGGGGCGCTCCAGGATGCGAATGTCCTCGTACCCCGCGGCGTGGGCCTCGACTTCCTTGAGGACGGCCTTCCCCTCCGGGTCGTCGGTGGCGCCCCCTCCGGCGAGCACCAGGCACGCGTCGTGCTCGCGCCCGTACGTCTCCCGGAAGAGCTTGTAGGCGCGGATCACCCCGATGGGGTCCTTGAAGCGATCGAACCGGGAGACCTGCACCAAGACTTTCTTGTCGGGCGGGACGCCCAATTCCTCGCAGATCGCCGCGACCTCATCAGGGGGGAGGTCGCGGTTCTTCTCGCTTAAGGGGTCGATGGAGGGGGGCACGAAGTGCTGCGGGATTCTCAGCCCTTGGGCGAACCGAGGCAGGGTGAAGATCGCCCCGTCGTACTGCTCGACGTATTCCCTCAAGAACCCCCAGGCGCTCAACTGGGGCCCGCGCGCCAGGGCCGGAAGGGGCTTCGGGCTAAGATCGATGTGGCAGCGCCAGAGCCACAGGGCGCTCTTCGGGCGATGGGTGACGAGCGCTGCGGGCTGCGGGTCGTGGACGATCACCACATCGGCACCCAAGTCGAGCCGTCGGGCGTTCTGCTCGTTGATGCGCTCGTAGTGCGCGAGCATCTCCGGGGTGAGGGGGACGGCCTCCCCCTGGAGCTGGTTGTGGAACGCCTTGGTCACCTTGAAGAAGGGGGGATCGCCCTCGATGACGAGCCAGTCCGTCTCCAGGCCCAGGCTGCGGGAGAGGGGGATCAGCGTGTAGAGGATCTCGGCCACCCCGCCGCCCAAGCGGGTCGAGTTGACGTGGACGATGCGCTTTCCCCGCAGCTTCCGTCCCAGATCTTGGAGCTCGTCGAGGATCTCCGGGTCCACGATCCCCCGGTAGTCGGACAGCGCTCTCTCCTGCATCATGGTGCTCGGCGTAGACGTCGTCATTCCCTTCCTTCCCCGAACTCCGAATAGATCATTCAGGGCGCTATGGTATCCGCTGGAGTTCTCTTAAGCAACGGGCCCGAGCTTGAGGAGCCGGGCGAACGCCTCGGGAAGCACCGCCGTCCACAGCTGCAGGTCGCACCCGAGGGCTCGAAGCCCCTTTCCCTGTCCTTCCCCCCCGTCCCAGGCGAACGCCTCCACGAAGCCCAGCGCCTCCAGAGCGGGGAGGACCCGCAGCGCGACCGCCAGCAGCCTCTCCCGCTTGTGGAGAAGGGCTCCCCGGGCGATGAAGTACTGCTCGAAGGGCCAGATCGAGCCCCAGTGGTACGCGTTCGGGTCGTAGTCGGGCTGTCCCGGCGCGTAGGTGCGGTAGCCGTAGGGGGTCTCCAGCGCCCGGGCCCCCGCCTCGATCGCCCCGAGCTTTTCCAGGGGGACGTCCTCGGGAGTCAGATAGGCCAGCAGGTGAAGCCCGTCGGAGGCGATGCCCCCAATTTGTCCCCG
>JALUUA010000187.1 GCA_027021605.1 Candidatus Bipolaricaulota bacterium
CGCTCCAGCGCGATCACCTTGCGGATCCGCTCGATCGTCCCCTCCGAGAGCGACATGACACCTCTCCCCAAGGCCCGTATAATGTCGGCATCGACGCCCTAAGCATAGCGCAGGGCGGCGGAGCGCGAAAGGACAGGGGGAGCGAACGGAGCATGGCCCTCGAGATTCGGCTGTATCCGGACCCCGTATTGAGAAAGCGGGCCGAGCCCATCCCCGAGATCACGGACGAGATCCGGGCCTTGGCCGACGAGATGGTCGAGACGCTCGTAAAGCGGGTGGGCTACGGCTTGGCCGCCCCCCAGGTCGGGGTCCTAAAGCGCCTCATCGTCGTCGACGTCGAGGACGACTTCTACGTCCTGGCCAACCCCGAGATCGTCGCAGCGAGCGAGGAGCGCGTCCTGGGCGTGGAGGGGTGCCTGAGCATCCCCGGCGTGGAGGCCGAAGTGGAGCGGGCGCGCTCCGTGCGGGTGCGGGGGCTCTCCCTGAGCGGGGAAGAGGTCGAGGTCGAGGCCCGGGATCTCTTGGCCCGGGTCTTCCAGCACGAGATCGACCACCTCAACGGGGTTCTGTTCATCGACCACCTGGGGCGGGCCAAGCGCCTCCAGCTCCTCAAGGAATACGAGCGCCTCCGGCGCTCCCCTCAGGCTCAGCCCCAACGGGAGAAGGAAGGAGCCGTGATCTAATTCGCCGCCAAGCTCAAGGTTCTGTTTCTGGGATCGGGTCCCTTGGGGCTGCCCACCCTGCGGGCGCTGGCGGCCCATCCCGACTTCGACGTCGCGCTCGTGGTGACGCGCCCCGATAAACCCGCCGGGCGCGGGCTCAAGCTGCACCCCACCCCCATCAAGGAGCTCGCCCAGGAGCTGGACCTCCCCCTCTTCCAGCCCGAGAAGGTCAACCGCGAGGTGGAGCGGCTTAAGGAACTAAAGCCCGACGTCACCGTCGTGGTCGCGTACGGACAGATTCTCTCCAGGGACGTGATTGCGGTTCCCAGATTGGGGACGGTGAACCTGCACGCTTCGTTGCTGCCCAAGTACCGGGGCGCGGCCCCCGTCCAGTGGGCCCTCATGCGGGGCGAGACGGTCACGGGGGTTACCACGTTCTTGATCGACGAGGGGCTGGACACGGGGCCCATTCTGCTGCAGAGGGAGGTCCCCATCGCCCCGGAGGACACCGCGGGCACCTTGGAGAAGAAGCTCGCCGAGGTGGGGGCCGACCTCATGGTGGAGACGCTGGTAGGGCTTCGGGACGGGACGGTTCGGCCGAGGCCCCAGGACGACGCTCAAGCCACCTACGCCCCCAAGATCACCAAGGAGATGGCGCGCATCGACTGGACCAAGTCGGCCCAAGAGCTCCACAACTTGGTCCGGGCGATGGAGCCCACACCGGGGGCGTTTACGTTCTATAAAGGCCGCAGGCTGAAGGTCCACCGCACCCGGGTCGTCCCCGAGCCCCCGTCGTCGGGGTCCAAAGGGGAGCCCGGCACGGTCGTCGGCGTGGGGGACGAGGGGCTCCGGGTGGCCACCGGAGGTGGGGTGTTAGAACTGCTGGAGGTTCATCCCGAAGGAAAGCGCCGCATGAGCGGGCGGGACTTCGCCAACGGGTATCGCGTCCGGGAGGGGGAGCGGCTGGGGTAAGTCCCCTCGGTGCTCCGGCGCCCCGCGAGGCCCCGCCCGCCGCCGTTACGAGGAGCAGCCGCAGTCGTCGCCGCAACCGCAGCCGCCGTCCCCGTGTCTGTGTCTGTGTCCGTGTCCGTGCTCGGTGGGCTGCGCGTTGGGGTTCTGGATCAAAAAGCCCGCCCCGTACTCGGGGTGCTCGATGTAGTCGATCGTGGCCCCCCGGACGAGCTCCAGGCTGAGCGGGTCGATGAAGAAGCGCACCCCGGCCTCCTCCACGACGGTGTCGTCGGGCTGCTGTTCCTTCTCCGGGTAGAGGGCGTACGCGGGCCCGCAGCAGCTGCAGCCCCCGGGTTGGGCCACCACCCGCAGCCCGTGGTCGGCCTTTCCCTCGTGGGCCAGGGCTTCCTTGATCTTCTCGACGGCCTTGGACGTAATCGTCAACATTGATACGTGCTCTCCTCTCCTTCGAGGGCT
>JALUUA010000188.1 GCA_027021605.1 Candidatus Bipolaricaulota bacterium
GACTACGTGCTCCTCCACCGCTCTGAGCTCGAGGCATTCGTCGAACTCTCCCGGCGGATCGTCCCACAGCTCTACCCGCGCCTCGTGGCGAACCCGCAGTACACCCGCATCGTCAGCCGGGCTCATTACGAGCGCTTACGGCAACTCGTCGAGGACGCGCGCGAGAAGGGCGCCCACGTTGTCGAGGTCAACCCCGCGGGGGAGCCCTGCGGCCCCGACAACAAAGTGTTCCCGCCTACGGTCGTCTGGGACGTTCGAGATGAAATGCTCGCGATGCAGGAGGAGATCTTCGGCCCCGTGCTGCCCCTGGTGCCCTACGAGACCCTCGAGGAGGCCGTTGACTTTGTAAACGCCCGCCCGCGGCCCCTGGCCCTCTACTACTTCGACACCCATCCAAAGCGCGTCGATTACGTGCTCAAGAACACGCTCTCGGGCGGGGTGACGGTCAACGACGTGCTCTTCCACATCGCGCAGCAGAATTTGCCCTTCGGGGGCGTCGGCCCGAGCGGGATGGGCGAGTACCACGGGGTGCACGGCTTCCGGCGCTTCTCGAAGGCCCGCGCCGTCTTCCGCCAGAGCCGCCTGGCGCCCACGGGGCTGATCGCCCCGCCCTACGGGAAGCTCACCGAGTGGGCCGTTCGGTTCCTGGTCCGCTGATCCCATTTAGCGATACCCGATCTCCGGGCTTAAAGGGACCGAGCTCTTCATGAACGTCCCGCTGCCGCGCCCGATGGGGCGGCCTTGGGCGTCGAAGAGCTGCCCCTCAGCGATGAAGAGCCGCTTCGATTGGTGGACGACCTCGGCCACGGCCCGCATCTCCCCCTCGGCGATGGGTCGCGTCAGGTACGTCGTGAACGTCACGGTCACGGGGAAGACGTCGTCGATGAGGGAGGCCACGGCGAAGAAGGTCGCGTCGTCCAGGGCTTTGAAGTAGACGCAGCCGTGGGCCGCCCCCGCCGCGTGCCAGAACTCCGGGCGCATCGGGATCACCACCTCGGCCCGCCCCTCCATCACCTTAAGAGAGGGCCGAAAGAACGCGTTGATCGGGGCCGAGGCGTACATCCGCTCCAGCTTGCGAAAGTGCTCCTCGTTGGGCATGAGGGCCTCCTTTGTACAGGGACGGATCGAATCGTAGCAGAGCCCATCCTCTTCGGCAACGCGCCTGCTGGACGGGCCCCCATCCGAGCGATAAACTCGTCGCGGTCCTAGGATAAGCGATTGGCCGTACTGCGGCAGGTGTGATACAAGGGAGGAGCCATGAGCGAAGGGCAAACGTTTAAGGTCGTCGTGGAGAAGCATCCCGATGGGTACGTGGCCTATCCGCTGGGGCTCCGGGGGATCGTCGTAGCGGAGGGCGACTCGTACGAAGAGGCTTTGCAAAACGTGGCCTCGGCCATCCGTTTTCACATGGAGACCTTCGGCGAGGAAGCCCTGACGAATGAGCCGCCGCCCGCAGAGGTCTTCGTGGCCGAGGTCTCCGTCTCGCTCGAGCAGTCGGAGCATGCCGAAGTGGCCCAGGGAAGCCCCTAAGCGACGCGTGATCGGGGCACTTAAGCGCCTTGGGTTTCGGGTTGTGAGGGAAGCCGAGCACATCGCCATGGTTCGCGAGAACCCGGACGGCACACGAACACCCTTGACGCTCCCCAATCATCCCCGGATCAAGGGCTCCACCCTGCGCACCCTCTGCACGCAGGCGGGCATTCCGCGTGAGGAGTTCTTACGGGCATATGAACAGTCTTAAGATCGACGAGAGCTGGTACGTCAAGCCCAAGGGGGTGCCGGAGCGCACCTCCGCGGGCGGGATCGTGGCCCGGGTGCGCGACGGGAGCGTGCACATCGCGCTCACCCGCGAGAAGGGGCTTTCAGGCTACGTGCTCCCCAAGGGCGGCGTCGAGCCCGGGGAGACCCTCCTCGAGGCAGCCCTTCGCGAGATCCGCGAGGAGGCCGGGCTCTCCCGGCTTCAACTTCTCACGAAACTGGGCGTCCGCGAGCGCTTAGACGTGCACAAGGAGCGCTGGATCATCGCACATTATTTCTTGTTTACAACCGAGCAGGATTTCGAGGAGCCCGCGGATCGGGCGAATCACTACGATCCCGGGTGGTTTCCCCTGGAGGAGCTGCCGGAGCTCTTCTGGCCCGAGCAGCGCGAGCTGATCGAGACGAATCGCGAGAGGATCCTCCGCCTGCTTTCCCCTTCTCTTGCCCTTGCCCCTTAGGCGCGCACCCGTTCGACGCCGACGCCGGCTCGGGCGGGGGCGGACAGCGCCCTCCGCAGGAACCGCCCCGTGTACGACTCCTTCACCTTCACAACGGCCTCCGGCGGCCCCTCGGCCACGATAGACCCCCCGGCGTCCCCGCCCTCCGGGCCCAGATCGATGATCCAGTCGGCGACTTTGATCACGTCGAGGTTGTGCTCGATGACGACCACGGTGTTCCCCTTGTCCACCAGGCGCTGGAGCACGTTCAGCAGGCGCTCGACGTCCGCAAAGTGCAGCCCCGTGGTGGGCTCGTCCAGAATGTAGAGCGTGTGGCCCGTATCCCGCTTGCTCAGCTCCTCGGCGAGCTTCACGCGCTGGGCTTCGCCGCCCGAGAGCGTCGTCGCAGGCTGGCCCAGCTCCATGTAGCCCAGGCCCACGTCGTAGAGGGTCTGCAGCTTGCGCTGGATGGCCGGGTGGTGCGCGAAGAACTCGAGGGCCTCCTCCACCGTCATCCCTAAAACATCGGCAATGGATTTGCCCTTGTATTGGATTTCGAGGGTCTCGCGGTTGTAGCGCTTCCCCTTGCACACCTCGCAGGGCACATAGACATCGGGCAGGAAGTGCATCTCGATCTTGATGAGCCCGTCCCCCCGACACGCCTCGCAGCGCCCGCCCTTGACGTTGAACGAGAAGCGCCCGGGCTTGTACCCCCGCGCCCTCGCCTCGGGGACTTGGGCGTAGAGCTTGCGGATGAGATCGAAGAGCCCAATATAAGTCGCCGGGTTCGAGCGCGGGGTCCGCCCGATGGGCGATTGATCGATCTCGATGACTTTGTCGATCTGCTCAAGCCCTTCGATGTCGTCGTGCTCCCCCGGCCGCTCGACGACGCGGCCCAAGCGTTGGGCCACGCCCCGATAGAGGACCTCATCGACGAGGGTGCTCTTCCCCGATCCCGAGACGCCCGTGACACAGACGAAGACCCCCAGCGGGATCTTGACGTCGATGTTTTTGAGGTTGTGCTGCCGCGCGCCCCTTACGATCAAAAAGCCCTGAGGCTCCCTGCGCCTCTCGGGGACGGGGATCTTTCGCCGTACGCTGAGATATTGCCCCGTGATCGACTCGGGACAGGCTTCTAGATCTTTCACAGAGCCCGTCGCGACGATCCGCCCGCCGTGCGCCCCGGCCCCGGGCCCGATGTCCACGATAAAATCTGCGGAACGAATCGTCTCCTCGTCGTGCTCCACGACGATGACGGTGTTGCCCAGATCGCGGAGCCCCTTAAGGGTGTTCAGCAAGCGCGCGTTGTCGCGGGGGTGGAGCCCGATGCTCGGCTCGTCCAGAATGTAGAGCACCCCCACGAGCCCGGAGCCGATCTGGGTGGCCAGCCGGATGCGCTGCGCCTCGCCCCCGGAGAGCGTCCCCGCCGGGCGGTCGAGCGTTAAATACTCAAGCCCGACGTCCAGCAGGAACTTCAGACGGGCTTTGATCTCTTTAAGAATTTGGTGGGCGATCTGCTCCTCCCTCTCCGTGAGCTTCAAGTTCTCGAAGAAGCAGTAGGCGTCTTTAATAGAGAGGGCCGTAAGCTCTTGGATGTTGAGCCCGCCGACGGTCACGGCCAAGCTCTCGGGCCGAAGCCGCCCGCCCCGGCAGTCGGGACACTCCCGCACGCTCATGTACTTTTCGATCTCCTCGCGCGCCCAGTCGGACTCGGCCTCCCGATACGCCTGCTCCAAGGCGGGGATCACGCCGGGCCAGACGTCTTGGAAGTAGCGGGTCCGCCCGTAGCGGTTCGTGTACGGGAAGACGACGGGCTCCGGGACCCCGTACAGCACGACGTCGAGCTTCTCGGGGGGAAGCTCCCCCAGGGGCGCGTCGGGGTCGATGTCGTACGCCTCGCACAATCCCCGCAGGAGCCCGCGGAGCCACTTGCTCTTGCGGTCCGCCCAGGGGACGATGCCCCCGTTCAAAAGCGATTTCTCGCGGTCCAAGACGAGGTCGGGGTCGATCTCCATCTTGTAGCCGAGCCCTGCGCACCCCGGGCAGGCCCCGTAGGGGCTGTTGAACGAGAACATCCGGGGCTCCAGCGCCTCGAAGCTGATCCCGCAGTCGGGGCAGGCCAGCTGTTCGCTGAGAAGGCGCTCCTCCTTGGGGTTGCCCTCCTCGTCGAGGACGCTGAGCAGCACGAGCCCCTCGCTTCGCCTAAGGGCCGTCTCCACCGCGTCGGCGATGCGCGTCTTGCTCTGAGGGCGGACGATCAGGCGATCGACCACCAGCTCGATCGTGTGCTTCTTGTTCTTGTCCAGAGCGGGGACTTCCTCCAGGGGGTAGAGGTGCCCGTCCACGCGGACGCGGGCGAAGCCCTCCCGGCGCAGCTCCTCGAAGAGCTTCTTGTGCTCGCCCTTGCGCCCCCGCACCAGGGGCGCGAGCACCTGCACCCTCGTGCCCTCGCCCATCGAGAGGATTTGGTCGACGATCTGCTGGGCCGTCTGCCGAGCGATGGGGCGACCGCATTTGTAGCAGTGGGGTTTCCCGATTCGGGCGTACAGCAGCCTTAAATGATCGTAGATCTCCGTGACGGTCCCCACCGTGGAGCGCGGGTTCCGGTGGACGGTCTTCTGGTCGATGGAGATCGCAGGCGATAAGCCTTCGATGAAGTCGACGTCGGGCTTGTCCAGGCGGCCCAGGAACTGCCGCGCGTAGGCGCTTAAAGACTCCACATAGCGCCGCTGGCCCTCGGCGTAGATCGTGTCGAAGGCCAGCGAGGACTTCCCCGAGCCGCTGATGCCCGTAAAGACGATGAGTTTATTGCGGGGAAGCTCCAGGTCGACGTCCTTGAGGTTGTGCTCCCGCGCGCCGCGGATGACGATCTTCTCGCTGCTCAAGGTTTTCCCCTCACCACGCTGGTTGACTTCCTCACAACAGGACTAAGGGACTGAAACGAGTTCCAGTTCCTCAATCCGGGAGTGGAGGGGCTTGAGCTTCTTGATCTTCACGTAAACCAGGGGACACCCCTCCTCAGCGTTTTGCCGAGCGACTTCCCGTGCCCACGCGTTTAGTTCCTCGTCGCCCTCAAGCTGCAACACCACGTGGGCCTCCTTGGGGAGGCGCTCGGCGAACTCCGGATGTTCCCGCACGTACTGATCAAACTCAGACACCAGCTCGCTGTATCTGAGTTCAAGCTCTAGCTTACTCGCGTTCACGAAAATCCCCCTTGCAAGAAGCGCTCTCGATACTCCCTCCAATTGCGGTTGATGTCCCGATCGGCCAGCGCCAGGGCCTCGTTGTAATCGAGGAACCCCAAGTCGTCCGTCTGCTTCTCACCCTTTCGATTATAACGATCTCGGTGAGCATAGCCGTGAGCGCAGTCGTAACGTACCACCGGCTTCCACTCGCCTTCAAGCTTCACTTCGAGCTGAACGACGAACTCTACCACCCGGCCGCGACTTGCTCTGTGGTGATGGCGCTTGCGCGCATCCGGACCTAGGTCCACAACGTACGAGACCTCGCGCATCTCGCTTCGACCCTCTCGGGGCCGCCCTAGTTTGCCGGATCGCCGTCGGGACTTCAATGGGAGCCCGGGGACGGTTCCCATTCGCGGCCTGCAACCCCAGAGGCGACATTTGTGCGAACCCGTGCCCCTATCGTGTACAATACGAAGTCCCAACAGCCGAAAATCCCTCAGCTCGGAGGTGACGCGATGCGACTTCGATCGATCGCCGTAGTCGTCGCGTTCCTTTCCTTGGCGTTTCTTCTGCCCTTCGGTTTACCCAACCCCCAGGCCCAAGCGCAGGAGGAGGGCGCGGACTCCCGGCCCGGCCTGACGATCTCCACCCCCTATCCCGCCCAGGTGATCGAGCCGCGGGAGACCGTGACCCTCTCGCTTACGGTGCGCAACCGGGACCTGCCGCCCCAGATCGTCTATCTGGATGTGAAGGAGAGTCCCGAGGGCTGGACGGCGAGCTTCTCCGGGGGCGGGCGCACCGTCAAGGCCGTCTACGTGGACACGGACGACACCGTAAGCGTAACCCTCAAGCTCGAGCCCCCGCAGGACGTCCCCGCCGGGACGTATCGCTTCGTGGTGGTCGCCCGCGGTGAGGACACAGAGGCAGAGTTGCCCATCGAACTCACGGTGGAGGAGAAGCTCCCGCCGCGGCTCAAGTTCGACGTGGAGCTGCCCACGCTGCGCGGCTCGCCGAACACCACCTTCCGCTATCGGGCCACCCTGGAGAACGAGGGCGACGAGGAAATTCTGGTGAACTTGGACGCCGAGGCCCCCGAGGGCTTCCAGGTGACGTTCAAGCTGCGCTTCGGCAGCGAAGAGGTGACAAGCATCCCCCTCGAGGCGGGGGAGTCCAAGAGCTTGGATATCGAGGTCCGCCCGCCGCGCCAGGCCCCGGCGGACGAGTACAAGATCACGGTGCGCGCCCAGGGGGGCGAGGCGTTCGCGGCGCTGACGCTCACGGCCGTGGTGACGGGCCGCCCCGACCTCGATGTGACCACCCCCGACGGGCGGCTCTCGGGCCGGGCCACCGCGGGCCGGGAGAACACCTTCAAGATCGTGGTGCGCAACCGCGGCAGCGCCCCGGCTCGGGACGTGGAGATGAGCGCCTTCGAGCCCTCGGGCTGGACCGTGGAGTTTGACCCCAAGCGCATCCCCGAGATCCCGCCCGACGGCGAGAAGGAGGTAATCGCCCGCATCAAGCCCTCGGAGAAGGCCGTCGCCGGGGATTACATGCTCACGATCCGGGCGAACGCCCAAGGGGAGTCCGACTCCGCGGAGCTGCGCATCACGGTGGTGACCTCCACGCTCTGGGGCGTGGTGGGGATCGCGCTCATCGCCGTGGCCCTGGGCGTGGTGGGGCTGGCCGTGGCCCGCTTCGGTCGGCGCTAGGCCCACAACGCAAGCCGTGCAAACGGAGGGGCGTTCGCTATGAGCAGCGGCAGCGGCAACGGCGAAGGTGTCGTGATCCAGACGGAGGGGCTCACGAAGCGCTACTGGGACCTCGTGGCCGTGGATCACCTCGATCTGAGCATCCACGAGGGCGAGGTCTTCGGGGTGCTCGGCCCCAACGGCTCCGGGAAGACGACCACCATCTTGATGCTCCTGGGGCTTACGGAGCCCACGGAGGGCTCGGCCCGGGTGCTGGGGTTCGACCCCGTCCGCCAGCCCCTCAAAGTCAAGGCCCACGTGGGCTACCTTCCCGACCAGGTGGGGTTCTACGACGAGCTGACGGCCCGGGAGAACCTCTCGTACATCGCCAAGCTGAACGGGATCCCGCGGCGGGAGGCGTACCGCCGCATCGACGAATCTCTGGAACGGATGGGCTTGGCGGACGTGGCCGACCGCCGGGTGGGGACGTACTCCCGGGGCATGAAGCAGCGCCTGGGGCTGGCGGAGCTCCTCTTAAAGCGCCCTCGGGTGGTCATCCTCGACGAGCCCACCCTGGGGCTGGACCCCGAGGCCGCTCGGGAGTTCCTGCACACCATCGAGGGCCTCAAGGAGGAGGGCATCACGGTGCTGCTCTCCTCGCACCTGCTGCACCAAGTGCAGGCCGTCTGCGACCGGGTGGGCCTCTTCCACCGGGGGAAGATGGTGCTGGAGGGGACGGTCCCCGAGCTGGCCCGGCGCGTCCTGGGCGGAGCCTATCGCATCCGCCTTGAGGTCGCCGACTCCACCCAAGACCTCACGGAGGCCCTGCGGAGGACCCCGGGGGTTGTGAGCGCGCGCCGGGTGGATGGGAACGTCTACGAGCTCGAGGCGGGCGAGGACGTGCGCTCTGAGGTGGCCCGCGCCGTGATCGAGGCTGGAGCCGGGCTCCTCTCCCTGGAGCGGGAGGAGCCGAGCCTGGATGAGATTTACGCCCGCTACTTCCAGGAGGTGAGCGCCGATGGCAACGACACCACAAGCAACGAAGCGTAAGTGGGAGCGGGAGGGCTCCCCGTGGACGGGGCTGTGGGCCGTGGTCGCCAAGGAGATGGCCGACCACCTCACCGGGGTGCGCATGCGCATCTTGGAGATCCTGATCGTGCTTACGGCCATCGGGACGGTGTACGTGGCCATCCAGAACCTGCGCACCACCGTGGGGGAAGATCCCTTCCTCTTTTTACGATTGTTCACCACGGGGAAGGACCCGCTGCCCGCGTTCGTGGGCTTCTTGGGGTTCTTGGTGCCCCTGATCGCCATTGCCCTGGGGTTTGACGCCGTAAACGGGGAGATGAACCGCCGGACGCTCTCGCGGGTGCTCGCGCAACCCATCTACCGCGACGCGCTCCTGTTTGGGAAATTTCTGGCGGGGCTCTTCACGCTCGCGCTGGTGCTGGCGGCCATCTGGCTCCTCATCTACGGGCTGGGCCTGCTGCGCTTGGGCGTCCCCCCCAGCGGCGAGGAGGTCGCCCGCAGCCTGTGGTTCCTGGTGGCCACAGTCGCTTACGGGGGCGTCTGGTTGAGTCTATCGCTGCTCTTCTCCATCGTGTTCCGCCAGCCCGCCACGGCGGCCCTCTCCTCGATCGCCGTGTGGCTCTTCTTCACGGTCTTTTGGGGGATGATCGCCCAGCTCGTGGCCCAGGGGCTCCAGCCGGTTCGCTTCGGGCTCCCTCAGGAGTTCCTCTCCCAAGCGCAGCTCGAGCTGGGACTGGCCCGCATCTCGCCGAACACGCTCTACGGCGAGGCGGTGCTCGCGCTCCTACACCCCACGGTGCGGGCGCTGGGACCGGTGCTCCCGATTCAGCTCCAGGGGGCCATCCTGGGCACCCCGCTGCCCTTAAGCCAGAGCCTGCTCCTGATCTGGCCGCAGCTTACGGGGCTCATCGCCGCCACCCTGCTGCTCTTCGTGCTGGGGTACGTGCTGTTCCAGCGCCAGGAGATCCGGGCCTAGGGGGCTCTCATGGGAGGAGCGCAGGCTAAGTCCCCCACCGCAGACGAGAAGGCAAGAGCGCTTGAGGTTCTCGGGCGCCTGAAGGAGGCGTACCCGGACGCCCGTTACTATTTGAACTTCCGCACGCCGCTGGAGCTGTTGGTGGCCACCATTCTCTCCGCCCAAGCGCGCGACGAGCGGGTGAACGCCGTCACCGAAACGCTCTTTCAAAAGTACAAGACGGCCCAGGACTACGCGAACGCGCCCTTGGAGCAACTCGAAAACGACATCCGACAGATCAACTTCTATCGCAATAAAGCCAAGGCCATTCAGAACGCCTGCCGCATCCTGGTGGAGAAGCACAACGGCCAAGTTCCCGACACGCTGGAGGAGCTGGTCAAGCTCCCGGGGATCGGGCGAAAGACTGCCAATGCCATTCTCACGAACGCCTT
>JALUUA010000189.1 GCA_027021605.1 Candidatus Bipolaricaulota bacterium
GGCGAGTTTCGTGTTTTTGGCGTTGGAGTACCTGAGGAGCCACGATCCTCCCCCGAGGACTCTCGTTCGGAAGGGGGTGAGCTAAAACTGGGTACGTTTCAGGCAGAGCGGGAGCCGGAGCTGCGGCGGGATCCCTTCACCGAGCGGGCCGTCTGGTACATCCCGGGCCGGATCGGGCGGCCGTCGGACTGGGACTGGGTGCCCCTGGCGCAGCCCAAGGAGAACGAGGAGCGGGAGTGCCCCTTCTGTCCCGGCCACGAGGGGGAGACCCCGCCCGAGATCTGGGCCCTCCGTCCGGGGGGCGGGGAACCCAACACCCCCGGCTGGGAGATCCGCGTGATTCCCAACAAATACCCGATCGGGAAGGCGCACGAACTCGTTATTGAGACCCCCGAGCACACCGCGGACCTCCCGGATTTGCCGGGGAGGCACTTGGAACGGGTCGTGGAGGTTTACCGGGAGCGCCTGGAGGCGCTCTGCAGGGAGGGCTGGCCGTACGTAGCGCTCTTTAAGAACCACGGCCGGGGGGCGGGGGCCACCCGCATCCACCCCCACAGCCAGGTGGTGGGGCTTCCTGCGGTGCCCCCCCTGCTCCACGAGGAACTCCGCTGCGCCCGGCGCTTCTTCGAGCGGCACGGGACGTGTGCCTACTGCGAGGCCCTCCGGGAGGAGTGCGCGGACGGGGAGCGGGTTGTCTTCCGCAACGGGGAGTTCGTGGTCTGGTGCCCCTACGCGTCGCGGATGTCCTTCGAGTGCTGGATCGCGCCCCTGACCCACGCGGCCGACTTTCGCACGTTGGGGAGCTCGCAGCGAGCCGCCCTGGCCGAGGCCCTCCGGCGGACGTTGGAGGCCCTGCGGGCCTGTTGGCCCTCCTCCCGGCCGTTCGCGTACAACTTCTACTTGCATACCGCCCCGACCCACCCCTACTCCCCCGACGTCGAGCGGGAGTATCACTGGCACTTCGAGATCCTCCCCCGGCTGGGGCGGCTCGCCGGGCTGGAGTGGGGCACCGGCGTGTACGCCAACCCCGTGCCCCCCGAGGTCGCGGCGGAGAGGCTGCGCGCGGCCCTTTGATCCCGAAGGCCGGGGAGCCCTATAATCCCCGCAAGAGCGACGCAAGGAGGAAGCGGAGCGATGGCTCAGGTAACCCTCAAAAACGTCACGAAGCGCTTCGGGGACCTTACCGCCGTGCGGAACGTCACCCTCGAGATCCGGGACGGCGAGCTCATGGTGCTGGTCGGCCCCTCCGGCTGCGGGAAGACGACCCTGCTGCGCATGATCGCGGGGCTCGAGGACGTCACCGAGGGCGAGATCTGGATCGGCGATCGCTTGGTGAACGACGTCCCGCCCCGCGACCGCGACATCGCGATGGTCTTTCAGAACTACGCCCTCTACCCCCACATGACCGTCTACGACAACATCGCCTTCGGGCTCAAGCTCCGCAGGGTCCCCCGCCGGGAGATCGACCGGCGGGTGCGCCAAGTCGCCGAGCTCTTGGGGATCGCCGACAAGCTCAAGAGCAAGCCCAAGGAGCTCTCCGGCGGCCAGCGCCAGCGGGTGGCCGTAGGACGGGCCATCGTCCGCGAGCCCCAAGTCTTCTTGTTTGACGAGCCCCTCTCCAACCTCGACGCCAAGCTCCGGGTCCACATGCGCGCCGAGCTGCAAGAGCTCCACCGCAAGCTCCAGACCACGACGATCTACGTCACCCACGACCAGGTGGAGGCGATGACGCTGGGCCAGCGGGTGGCGGTCCTCCGCGGCGGGGTGCTCCAGCAGGTCGACACCCCCAAGCGCCTCTACGACCGCCCGGCCAACGTGTTCGTGGCGGGCTTCATCGGCAGCCCCGCGATGAACTTCCTGCCGGGGCGGCTTCACGAGGAGGGCGGGACCCTTGCGGCAGAGGGCCGGGGGTTCCGGCTCCGCCTCCCCCTCCCCCTCCCCGAGCCCGTGGCCGAGCGGGTCTCCTCCCACGTAGGCCGGGAGGTCTGGGTGGGGGTCCGCCCGGAGCACCTCCGCCCCGCATCATCGGGGGGCGACTCGGACTCGGGGGCGCT
>JALUUA010000190.1 GCA_027021605.1 Candidatus Bipolaricaulota bacterium
GCGGCGGCGGGGGGAGCGAGAGCACCGCCTGCAGGGCCCGGTAGGCGTCGACGCGGGGGAAGGCGGTGCCCGCCCGCGGGTCGTAGGCCGGAACGCCCGTGGAGCGCAGGATCTCGACGACCTCGGGGGGCGTGAGCGAGGGCTGCACGGAGAGCATCAAGGCGATCACGCCGCTTACCAGGGGGGCGGCCGCGGAGGTGCCGCCGAAGTTCGGGGCCGAGGGCGTGCGGATCACCGTCCCCGGCGCGACCACGTCCAGGTACGGCGCCACGTCGGAGTAGCAGGTCACCTTGTCGGGCACGGCTTGATCGGCGCAGGAGACCTGCTCGGATTGAAAGACCACCTCCCCGGTGAAGTCGTAGGTGGCCCCGACGCTCACCACCTCGGGCAGGCAGGCGGGGAACCGCAGGCCCCCCTTGAACCCGTCGTTCCCCGAGGCGGCGACGAAGATCACCCCCCTTTGGGAGAGGGCTTGGATGGCTTGGGCCAGCGGGCTCCGGGGGTCCGGGCCCTGGGCGAGGAACCCGCAGGGCTCCCCAAAGAGCCCGTCCCCGGAGGCGAAGCTCAGATTGACCACCCGGATCGGCAGGTCCTTCCGAAAAACCTCCTCCAAGCAGGCGGTCAAGTCCTCGGGACCCGCTTGGGCGAAGTCGAGCTTGCAAAGCCAGAGCGTCGCGCCGGGGGCCGCCGCTTGAACCGTCTCGGCGACGGCCTGCCCGTGGACGTAGCCCTGTGCCGGGTTGAGGGTCCAGTCGTCCATCACGAGCACCCCGACGCCCGCTCCCGTAATCCCCAGCTCGCGGTGCACCCGATCCAGCCCCATGAGCCGAAGGCTCTCGACGAGCTGCGGGCGCACCTCGCTGCTCGTGTAGGGGCGGACGAGCGGGCCCTCCGCCCGGGCGGGTGGGGAGCCGGGGGCGATGACCGCGGGCAGGAGGACGAACGCCGCCGCTAGCGCTACTACCAACAAGGCTGCGCTCCGCAGGGAGGGTCGCTTCGTCTTGTCCATGGCAAGGCGGACTATAGGGCTCCGGCGGCGCCCGCGCAAGCCCTTGCATCCCCGGAGGCGGCGCGGTAACGTATAGGACCGAACGCGGGGAGGAACCGCTCCTTCCCGCAAAGAGAGGACTCGAATGGCCCGACGGAAGGACCTTCCCTACGAAGAGGAGCCGCACGACCGCGGCAACAACGGCAACGGGGACGGGGAGCGGGGCTCCCGCCCGGAGGACGGGCCCTTCGTGCTCGAGCCCCGGCTGCGGGCCCGGGCCATTCTCCGAGAGGTCCTCGCCCGCACCCCCCAGGACGATCCCCGCCTGGAGCTCCTGGAGCTTTTGGATTACCAGCTCCAGGCCGACGAGCGGGCCATGGAAGAAGCCCGCGGGGCCCTGGCGCAGTACGAGGAGGCGTACGAAAAGCTGACCTCCCCCGCCAACCGCATCGGGACGTACCTAGGCTCCCCCGACGAGGGGATCGCCTACATCGCCGTGGGCGACGCGGAGTACTACGCCAACGTTGATCCCAACCTCGACCTCAGCCGACTCCAAGTGGGCACGCGCGTCAAGGTCAACGAGGCGTTCGCCGTGGTGGGGGATCTCGGCTACCACCCCGAGGGCCCCATCGTCAAGGTGGCCGAGGTGCTCCCCGACGGGCGGCTCCGGGTTTCCCTGGACGGCCACCAGCTCTCGGGGCGGATCATCCTGCGCTCGACGGCCCTGGAGAACGTCCCCCTAAAGCCCGGCGACGAGGTGCGCCTGGAGCCCTCGCTCCGGGTGGCGCTGGAGCACTTCCAGAAGAGCGAGGTCCGCGGCTACTACCTCGAGAAGATCCCCGAGATCACCTGGGACCAGGTGGGAGGCCAGGAGGAAGCCATCAAAGTGATTAAGGACGCGATCGAGCGGCCCCTCCTCTACCCCGAGCTCTACCAGAAGTTCGGCAAGCGGCAGCTCAAGGGCATTTTGCTCTACGGCCCACCGGGGTGCGGCAAGTGCGTCTCCCCGGAGACCCCCGTGCAGCTGGCCGACGGCCGGGTGGTCCCCATTGAGCGCCTCTT
>JALUUA010000191.1 GCA_027021605.1 Candidatus Bipolaricaulota bacterium
ACGGGCGTCGCGTCGCCGTTCACTACCATCCCCGCAAGACCTATGGCAGGAAACTTCTCAAACACTTGCTCGCCGACATCGGCTGGACCGTGGAGGACCTGAAGCGACTTAAGCTGGTCAAGTAAGCAAACGAGAAGAGAGAGGGCCTCCATAATGGCCCTCTCCCTGATGGGGAACGCTCAAGCAGGACTACGCGTAGCTGTGCAGACCGGAGAGCACGTAGTTGACGCCGAACCAGGTGAACAGGGCGGTAGCGAAGCCCAGAACGGCCAGCCAGGCCGTCTTGTGGTCCCGCCAGCCCCAGGTCACCCGAGCGTGGAGATACAAAGCATACGCGAGCCAGGTGATGAGGCTCCAGACCTCCTTGGGGTCCCAGCCCCAGTAGCGCCCCCAGGCGTGCTGGGCCCAGACCATCCCGAAGATCATCGCGCCCAGGGTGAAGAACGGAAACCCCACCGCGATCGCCTTGTAGCCGATCTCGTCGAGCTTCTTTAGCGTGGCGAGGTCCTTGCCCCGCCAGCTCTGCCACAGGAACAGCAGCCCGGCCACGAACCCCACCCCGAAGAAGCCCTCGCCCACGATGGTGAACACCACGTGGGCCACCAGCCAGTAGCTCTGGAGCGCCGGGACCATCGGCTGCGCTTCCTTGGCGGGCACCAGGGGCGAGGAGGCGAGCGCCACCATCAGAAACGCCAGCCCAATGGCAAACGCCCCCAGGGAGCGCACCCGGTAGCGCCACTCGAACAGCAGGTACGCCAGCGGGATCACCCAGGCAAAGAAGGCGAACGTCTCGTAGGTGTTCGTGACGGGAAGCGGCATGAAGATGTCGGAAACCCGCCAGATCTCGATCACCCGCAACACCAGCCCCACCGTCGCGGCCAGGAACCCGATCAGCGTGACGTAGGTGGCCCACCGGCCCCAGCGCGTCTCCTTGGTGAGCCAGACCCAGCTGCCCGTCGTCGTCCCCTCGGGGGTCATAAGCCCCACCCGCCGCGGGCTCACCCGGGGGGCCCCCACCAGGTGCAGCAGGTAGAGCACGAACCCCACAAAGTAGCCGACCGCCGTAAGGTAGAAGAAGAACGTGCTGTTCATCATCGCTCTCGCCTCCGTTTCGTTTCGATTCCATGCCGCTCAGCGCGGGACCAGGGGGCGGGCGCGGGTCCGCTCCGGCCGCGCGGGGGCCCGGTCCCCGAGCGCCTCCCGGACCCGCTCGACGAGCGCCTCGAACTCGCCCGTCACCTCCCGATCGTCCCGGCCGAGCATCCCCAGGGCGAGCTTCCCCCGCTCCGCCGTGACCCAGGCCCACCGCGGCGGCAGGTAGAAGTTGAGGAACATCCCCACCGCCATGAGCACGAAGCTCAGATACACCACCCAGATCGCGGGGTTGTAGCTGACCTGGAGCCCCGTAAACTCCGGGGCGTGCATCCCCACCAGGTCGATGCGGTAGGGCAGCCCGCCCAGGCTCCCGTGGCCCGGCGGCCCCTCTCCCCCTCTCTCCGCGTCCATGGGGAACCAGATCTGCATCTCAGGGAAGTGGGCGAAGGTCCAGCCCCTAAATTTGAGCGCCTCCCCCTCGTAGATCTCGAGGAAGGCCGCCGGGTTGTTCAGGCGCAGGCTCCGGTTGATCGGCCCCTGCTCGCTCATGGCGAAGTCGGGGTAGAACGCGATCAGCTTCGCCGTAAGCCGCCCCTCCGGGTCGAGGGGGAACGTCCCTTCTGTGGTGACCTCGTACTCCCCCAGCGGCGTCGTCCGAGGGGCCGGGGGCGTCTCGGGGTCCGCGGGGTCCGGGGGCCCCTCGGGGACCTCGACGCGGAGCACCCGGAAGGTGAGCTGCGGCTGCGTCCAGTCGGACCCGAAGGAGGACTGGTAGAAGCTCACGCCCTTGTAGGTGAGGGGGCGGTTGACTTCGATCGTCTGGGTTTTGACTTCCTTGCCGTCGTCGAGGACGGTGATCGTGGTGTACCAGTCGGCGATGCGGCTGGTCCCCTCGTAGTTCTCCGTCCAGAGGTCGTCGATGCGGATCTGGAAGTCG
>JALUUA010000192.1 GCA_027021605.1 Candidatus Bipolaricaulota bacterium
TCGACCTCATCTTTATTGGCCCGCCCTACGGGCGAGATCTCGCCCACAAGACCCTGGAGCGCTTGGGCGAGCTTGCGCTCCTTCGGGACGACGCCGTCGCGGTTACCGAGGTCTTCAAGAAGGAAACGCTCGAGGATCGCTACGGCCCCCTAGAGCTTGTGGACGAGCGGACCTACGGGGACAACGTCTTGAAGTTCTACCGCCGCCGGGATTAAAGTGGGAGACGGCCATGGGAGATTTTGGGGTCATCCTACTCATCCTGCTGGTCGTCGGGGCGATCGCCTACGGGCAGTATCAGGCGGCCCAGAAGCGCCGTCAGGCCCTGCAGCAGTGGGCCGCCTCCGAGGGGCTCACCTTCGACCCCGGGCGGGATTTCACCCTCGACGAGCAGTTCCCCTTCCCGTGCCTCAAGCAGGGCTCCCGGCGCTACGGCTACAACCTCACCGCGGGAAACTGGCGCGGCTACCCCTATCTGGGCTTTGACTACCACTACGAGACGTACTCCTACGGCAAGCACGGTCGGCGCACTCATCATCATTACTTCTCCGCGGTGATCCTGAAGTGCCCCATCCCGTTCCGCCCGCTCTTTATCCGCCCCGAGAACCTGCTCGATAAGCTCACGGAGTTCATCGGGTTCGACGACATCGACTTCGAGTCGCTCGAGTTCAGCCGCGAGTTCTACGTGAAATCGCCCGACAAGCGCTGGGCCTACGACGTCCTCCACCCGCGCACGATGGAATTTCTCTTGAGCTCCCCCCGGTTCACCCTGCAATTTGACGGGGAGTACGCGATCGCGTATCGTTCCTATAGGTTTGCGGTAGAGGAGTTCGCCCAGGCGGCGGAGGTGCTGCGCGGGATCTTCGAGCGCCTGCCCCGCTACCTCGTCCGGGAGGGGAAGCGCGAACGAGACTAGAGGGAGGAGCATGGGCATGGACGCGGTCTACCTCACGCTGATCCTCGTAGCGGCCATCGGGCTGTGGGCCATGTTCCTCTACAACGGGCTCATTCGCGCCCGCAACGCCTGCGATGAAGCCTGGTCCAACGTGGAGGCCGAGCTCAAGCGCCGGTACAACCTGATCCCCAATCTGGTGGAGACCGTAAAGGGCTACGCGGCCCACGAGCGGGAGACCCTCGAGCGGGTGATCGAGGCGCGCAATCGGGCCCTGGCCTCTACGGGAAGCCCCTCGGAGCAGGCCAAGGACGAGAACGTCTTGGTGGGCGCTTTGCGGCAGCTCTTCGCTTTGGCGGAGAACTACCCCGACCTCAAGGCGAACCAGAACTTCCTGAAGCTCCAGGAGGAGCTGGCCAACACCGAGGACCGCATCCAGGCCGCGCGGCGGTTCTACAACGCGAACGTGCGGGACTTCAACAACCGCTTAGAGGTGTTCCCCTCCAACGTGATCGCCCAGTGGCTCGGGTTCGAGAAGCGGGACTACTTCGAGATCGAGGACGCCCGCGTGCGCGAGGTGCCGCGGGTGCAATTTTAGTCAATCGGAAGCGACCAGCTCGATCTCGAAGAGCTTCGGCCAGAGCTTCCCCGTAACAAACAGACGGTCCCCCTCGGGGTCGTAGGCGATCCCGTTGAGGACGTCTTCCTGCCCGGTGCGCTCCTCGGGGGGGAGCAGACCCGTAAGGTCCACCCAAGCGCCCACCCGGCCCGTCTGGGGATCGATGACGGCGATGCGGTCCGTCTGCCAGACGTTGGCCCACACCCATCCCCCGATGAGCTCCAGCTCGTTGAGGCGGACCACGGGCTTCCCGCGGTCGCGGACCCCGACGCGCCCGACCTCCTCGAACGTGTTGGGGTCCCAAAAGTACAGGGTGGAGGAGCCGTCGCTCATGATCAAGCGTTGATTCTCGTAGTCCGAGGTGATCCCCCAGCCCTCGGTCTCGTACGAGAACTGCTCTAACAAAGCGAAGCTCTCTTGGTCGTAGACGAACCCGGTGCGCGACTGCCAGGTGAGCTGGACGATCTTCCGGTCCCAGAGGGTGATCCCCTCGCCGAAGTAGGCGTC
>JALUUA010000193.1 GCA_027021605.1 Candidatus Bipolaricaulota bacterium
GGTCCTGGTGAGGATGTTCCCGCTGGCGGGCGTCCACAGCGACGACTCCGTGGGCGTCTACCTCCCGTACGAGCGGGTGCTTTTTACCTCCGACGCCTTCTACTACCGCGAGGGGCCGGAGGCCCGCCTGCTGAAGCTCGTGGAGCTGCTGGACCGGGTGGCGCCCTTGGAGGTAGAGGTCTTCGTGCCGGGCCACGAGCGGCCCTACGACCGCCTCACGTTTGAGAAGCTGCGGGCCTATATCCGCGAGCTCGTCCACGCCGTGCGCACTCTTGTGGTGGCGGGCACCCCCGAAAATGAGGTGCTCGAGGCCGTCCCCTTCGACAAGCGCTTCGAGGGGACGAGCTTCCTCAACTCCAAGCTCCACAGGCGCCTCGTGCAGGCGGCCTACCGCGAGCTGACCCTTCGTTGAACAGCCAACGAGAGAACCCGATAGCGGTCACGAGCCGGGCACCCGCTGCCGAGCCCCGCAGGGCGCTCCCGAGGTTCACAACGGCGGGGATGGCATCAACCCCGGCGTCGGCTACGGGGCCGGGGGCGGTCCGAGAGCCGCCCGGACGATCCGCCCGAGGTAGTTCCCCCGCTCCGTTACGAACCAAGCGTCCCCGTAGGTGTCCACTACCAGGTCCACGGGGTAGGAGTCCGGCGGGAGCGGGTAGAGGGTGATCTCGTTGCGGACCCAATCGAGCAACCCGATGCGGTTGCCCTCGCGGTCGGCGAACCAGACGAACTCCCCCGTCGCGTCCAGGGCGATGGCGATCGGCTGGCCCGGCGTGGGCAGGCTCCACTCGTGCACGTCCCCGGTGGTCGGGTCCAGCAGCCCGATCTTGCTCGGGTAGCCCTCGGCGAACCAGACGTACCCCCGCGTCGAATCCACGACCAGGTCCGCTGCACCGCCGTCGGGTGGGAGATCGTAAAGCAGGGCGGTACCCGAGAGGGGGTCAAACCGAACGAGCCGGGGCTGGACGCCGTTGGCCACCCAGACCTCCCCGCTGCTGGGGTTTACGGCAACGGCTTCGGGAAGGACGTCCCCGCCGTAGGCGGGGGAGAGATCCCAGACGATCGCAGCCCCCATGGCCCGGGATGGGAGCGAGACGGTCACCGGGGGAAGGGCCGGATTGCCCGGGGTAAGCAGGGTGGTCGTGGGCACCACGGTCGCCGTCACCTGAAGGGTTTGGAGCGTGAGGGTCCGTCCGCTGTCTGGGGTGCTCGCGAAGCTGCGCGGGTCGAAGTCGCTCGGCTGGAGCTGCAGCAGCCCCAAGCGGCCGCCTACGCGCTCCGCGAACCAGGCTTCCACGGCTTCGCTGCCCGGGATCTGGAAGAGGTCGAGGCCCTGAACGAACCCCCCGGGCGTGGTGCTCGAGGCGGCCCGGTACCCTCCCGATCCCGCGAGGAGCAGGCCGATCTGATCGCTTAGCGACTGCGTGAAGACGGCGTAGAGGGTGTTCCCGCTGCAGCGGCAGAGCTTAAGCTGGTTGGGCCCGCCTTCTACCTGCCAATAGGTGATCCCGTCGGTCGTAGGGTCGAACTGCGCCAGGCCGTAGTGGAACATCGTGACGAAGACCTCGCCCGTCTGAGGGGCCACGTCGATGCCCGCGGGCAGGGCGTCGGGGACGGGCAGGGGCCAGAGGTCGAGGCCGGCCGCAAACGACGAGCCCTGCGCCCGGCTCATTGCCCCCGCTCCCGGATCCAGGACGCCGAGGAGCACGGCGACGATAACAAAAAGAACCACCACCCACGGGAGCACCGCAAGGCGTGCCTTCTCTCTTGGTTTCGGGGGTCGTGACAAATCCAACCACTCCCTTTTTGTTTCGTTTCTCGTTTGTTTCGCTGCTCGCTCGATGGGACCACCTCTAGCACAGGGGGGGCGCGATTGTCAATCCACCCGCGGGGATGCCCCCTGATGGGGGTCATTTGAGAACGCCGTTGGGGTCTGCTATGATGGCGGCGACCCTTTGCGATCGTCGGGCGCAAAACAGGGAGGCATCTCGCGGATGAACG
>JALUUA010000194.1 GCA_027021605.1 Candidatus Bipolaricaulota bacterium
CCAGACGGAGGGCTGTTCGGAGGAAGGGCTGTAAGCGCGAAGCTGGCTCACTCAACTGCGGTGTGAGCGCACGGGCAACGGTAGCTTTCGCGCGATGAGGTCTCCCACAAACAGCAGCAGCGCCAACACCGCCAAGGGCTGCCACAGATCGCGATAGACCCGCGCCTCGCGGGCCAGCTGCTCGCTTAAACCCTCCAGGGTGTCCAGATATTGCCCACCCGTGGTGTAGGCGATCCGGCTTAAGAGATCGGGGTTGACCCCCACGCGGCGGTACTCCTCGGGGTAGGGCACGCTGAACGCCTCTTGGACCTCCCCCAGGGTCTCCTCGCCCACCCGGAGCAAGTACACCCCCTCGGGGACGTCGTCCAGCGTCGCCTCGTAGCGGCCCGGGGCCGTCTGCTCGAACGGCAAAGACACGACCTCGCCCTCGGGCGTGCTCAGCCGGCCCTGAGGCTGTAAGCCGTCGAGCCAGCGCCCGTCGCGCTCGGCTTCCACCACCACCGAGAGCCGCGAGCCCTCGTGCTTCGTGCGGACAACCAGCTCCTTGGGCTGCAGCGGCTGCTCGCTGTAGACCTTGCCCAAAAGCTCCCCCACCAACGCACTCAGATCCGCCCACTCCAGCCAGCGGCCTGCATCCGCCCCCTCGGATAGACTCGTGTTGAGCACCAGCACCTTCCCCAGCCCGTAGCGCCAGGAGCTCACCAGGGGATCGGTCTTGTCGTCCCCGGCCCGGACGACCAGGGCCGTCTTGGCGGTGGGCTTCTCGAAGGTGAGCACATAGCCCCCCACGGGCGGGACGGCGCGGGGATCGATCTCCCGCAGCTCGTAGGCAAAGGGGCCCGGCTCTGTGGGGACGGGCCCCTTGATCCAGCGGGTTCTCTCCAAGCGGATGAACTCCTCCAGCGTGATCTTCGGCAGGTCCCGCGCGTCGCGGACGGGGTACTTGGCCCCGCGACCTGCCTCGGCCAGCTCCCACAAGAAATCGAAGTCGGCCTGCGCGCCGATCGCCACCGAGGAGGCGCTGATGGTGGAGCCCGCGATCTCGCGGAATATGCGCCGAAAGTCGCGGCGATCCCGGGCCACCTTCCCGTCGGAGAAGACCAAGATGTGCTTGACCCGGGCCTTGACCTCGCGGAGGGCCTCGATGGCGTCCCGGAGCCCCTCGTAGATGTCCGTCCCGCCGCCGGGGACGAGTTTGCCGATCTCTTGTAAGATCTGGCTGCGGCGGCCCTCCACCCTGTCGAGGGGCACGATCCACCGGTAGCGGGAGTCGAAGGCGATCACCCCCAGGAGGTTCTTCCCCTCGAAGCGCTCGATCGCCTCCATGGCGGCCTGCTTCAAGAGATCGATCTTGCGGTAAGCGCCCGCCAGCTCCCCCATGCTCCCGGAGCGGTCCAAGAGCATCACCAGCGCGATCGCGGGACGCTGGATCTCCTCCGGGCCCTCGTAGGTGACGGGCAGGATGCGCTCGAATTCGGGGTCGTCGAACTCCTCCACGGCGCGGCGCCCCTGGATCACCCACAGGCCCCCACCCAAATCTCGCACGTAGCGCTCGAGGTGCTCGATTTGGCGGCGGGTGAGCGCCCGCAGCGGGACGTCGTCCAACACCACGGCCCGATAGTTGAGCAGCGAGGCGGGCGTGGGGGCCAGCTCCCCCAGGGGCACGCGGGTGTAGGCGTATCCCGCCTGCCGGAGGAGGCTCTCCAGGGGCGTCGGCGATGGGGTCTCGGGATCGTAGACGAGGGCGATCTGCGGCTCGCCCACCGCCTCGACCAGCGCGCGGAACGCGTTGTTCTGCGGCAGGGTGTCCCCGCCCTCGGGGATCACCAGCTCGACGCGATACTCGTACACCCCGGGCTCCCTGAGTTCGTCGCGGCCCTCGAGGAAGTTGAGCCCCCGCTGCAACGCTACTTCCGTGTTCTCGATGAGCTCATCGTTCCGGTAGACGAGCCAGCGGGCGGTGGTGGGCCGGGAGGCGTACACGAGCGCGCGGTACTCGAAGGGGAGGTCGACGGCCACCTCCTCGGGCACGCGGAGGTCCTGGACGGCGAACTCCCCCGTGCCCGCGGGGGCCTCCAGGGGGACCGTGAAGACGGGGACGCCCTCGCGGGCGGCGCGGGCCAGCGCGGCCTCTAGCTCGGGGACGCCCTCGGTGGCCCGCCCGTCCGTGAGCAGCACGATCGTCTTGGCTCCGCCCTCGGGGAACGCCCCCAGGGCGAGCTCCAGGGCCGCCGCGAGGTCCGTGCCCTCGCCGTCTACGGGGGTATACACCCGGTCCACATCGAGGGTGGGGCCCAAGGGGGCCTCGACGAACGCCTCGCGCCCGAAGACGATCAGCCCGTATTCCACATGGGGCCGGGGGACGGCCCACGCCCGCAGCTCGGCGAGCCAATCGTCGGCGACCCGAGCCGCCCGGGTGCTCTCCGAGAGATCCACCACGAAGTAGATGCGATGCGTCTCCACACGGCTCAGCAGCTGCGGCCCGGAGAGCGCCAGGGCCAAGATCGTAAGGGCGGCGATCCGCAGGGCGAGGGCTACGCGTTCCGGCACCGCCCGCCGGGCCCAGAGCCCCCCGCGCCAAGCCCACAGCCCCAGCGCCAGGGGGACGAGCAGCCACAAGAGCATTACCAGATTCTGAAAGCGGATCATGCCCGCTCGCGCCCCCTTCTCCGCTTGGATGTGCGCGCGTGGACGCGCGCGATCCGCGTAAGGGCCCGTACGCTGAGGAACCCCTCCGCGTAGAGCCACTCGAGCCCCAGGAGCAGAAGCCCCGCGAGGAGCAGCCACGGCCACAGGGGCTGCACCGCTCCCGTCCCCGAAGCCGTGGCAACCGAAGCGGGCGCAAGTGCGGGAGCGGGGGCGGACGAAGCTCGGGTAGCTGCAGCGGTGGAGATCTCAAAGGACTCGGCGCTCGGCGGGTTGGCGGCGAAGATCCGGGGAAGGCCGCCCGCGCCGTGGCGGAGCGCGTAGAAGCCGGGGGTGTCCACAAGAGCACACGCATCCCGTTCGCGGTCGGGCCGGGGGCGGCACCTCCGGCCGTCGGGGCGGACGACCTCCAGGGACTCAAGGTCCGGGGCTGCCAGGGGGAGCTCCTCGCCGACGAGGAGCTGGGCCTCGCGTCCCGGGAGGGGCGCGAGCCACCCCAGCAGTCGATACAACAGAATGGGGAAGTCGAGGCTGAGCCCCACGTTGGAAGCGCGAAGATCAATCCCCAGATACGCGATCCGGACGCCGGGGGCCTCGTAGAGATAAAGGACGGGGACGTCCCCCGCGCGCAGGAGGACGGTTCCCCCCGGATCTAGGGAGGCTTGGGGGACGCGGACGAGCCGCCAGCTCGTGGGGTCCAGGCCCGCGAGCAGGGGGTGGTCTTGGGTGGCCCGCACGGGGAGGTCGAGGGCCTCCACGGACTCCCCGATCTCGACCCAGGGGGCCATCCCGGAGCGCACCAGCAGGAAGCGCCCGGCTTCGGGTTCGGCGGCGGGGACGCCGTGGTAGAGCGTGATATCGGGGGTCGGAATCCCCTCCTCGACGTCTGTGGGAGAACCCGAGGGCGAGGGGGGGAGGATCTCCGCCAGGCCCGAAAATCGCAAAAAGCGCTCGAGGTAGAAGCTGGGCTCGCCCTCCCGGCGAACCCGCCAGGGGCGCTGGGCGGGCGGGGCGGCGTAGCGGACGTCGTCCCCCGGCCAGGCGTCCTCGAAGCCCTCGGGGAGCGAGAGTCGGGCGATGAGCTGCGGCGGGGGTGGGGCCGCGTACGACGCCGTGATCGTCTCCTCGCTCCCGGGGAGCAGATCGAGGGCCTGCTCGGCCACCCGTTCGTCGTCCCCTGTGAGGATTCGTACGCGGACGCTCTGGGGCTCGGGGCTCCCGTTCCAAACGCCGAGGAGCAGCGCGAATCCCCGGCCATCGGGCTGGGGGCGCACGACGAAGCGCGTGATCGATAAATTGTTTGCCGGGCCCTCGGTCACGGGGAGGAGCTCCCAGCCCGGCGGCACGGACTCCGGGGGTAAGGGCCGATCGGTGAGGAACACGACCCGCTCCGGGGGGCGGGGGAAGGGGCCCTCCACCAGGCTGCGCAGCTCCGCGAGGGGGGCGTTCCCGGAGTAGCCGGGCTCCCACCGCCCTAGCGCGCGGGCGATCTCCCCGTGGTCGCGGGTGGGGGGCACGAGCATCCGGGGGGGAACGGCGGCCTCAAAGAGCGCGACTTGAGCGCCCGCGTTCTCGCGGAGCACCTCCCGGGCCTTTTCCACGGCTCTCTGGTAGCGCATCGGGCCTTGGGGGTCGGAGGAGAGCCGGGCCTGCATGCTGGCGCTCCCGTCCAAGACCAGGGCGAGCGTCCGGACGCCCGAGGCGGGCGTCTCGAGGACGGGCTCGGCCACCCCGAGGACGAGCGCCGAGAGGGCCAGAAGCTGCAGCAGCAGCCCCAGGAGCTGGGTCCAGCGGAGTCGTAAGGCGCTGCGGGGGCGGCGCTCCATCCCCTCCCAGAACTGGAGCGACGAGACGGGAACCCTTTTCGCTTGGCGCTTGAGGAAGTAAACGACGATCACCACGGCGCTCAGCCCGAAGAGTCCCAGGGCCCACAGGCTCAAGAACGTCATCGCAGGATCGCCCCCTCCCGCAGCGCGTGGAAGACCATCTCCTCTAAGGGCTCCCCCGAGGAGAGGAGCACATAGCGAATGTCGTGGGCACGGCAGAACGTCTCCAAGCGCTCCTGGTACTCCCGCAGGGCTTGGGAGTAGCGCGCCAGCGCCTCGCGGTCCACGTACAGGGGCAGTTCGCGGCGCTTCTCCACGTCCTCCAAGCGCAGCTCCCCCTGCCAGGAGGGCTCCCAATCCTCCGGGGCCAGAAGATGAATCACAACGGGCTCGTAGCGGTGGTAGAGCAGCTGTGCTAACCCCTCTTCAAACCCGTCGTCGCTCAGCATGTCGCTGATCAACACGGCCAAGCCGCTCTCGCGCCGCACGCGCACAAAGCGCCTCAACGACGCGTTGATGGACGTCTCCCCCGAGGGCTGTACGCCCTTTAGGAACCGAAAGACCTCGAAGACTTGACGGTGGCCGCCGCGGGGAGGGACCCCCTGCACAAGATCGCTCGCAAAGGGGAAGATCCCCACCCGGTTGAGGTCCTTTAGGGCGAGATACGCCAGCGCGCCCGCGAGCTGTGCGGCCATCTGGAGCTTCCCCCCAATCTCCATGGAGCGGCTCACGTCGAGGAAGAGATAGATGGGCACGTCCTCCTCGCGGGTAAACACCTTAATGAAGAGCTTGCCCAGGCGTCCGTAGAGGTTCCAGTCCACATACCGCAGGTCGTCCCCGGGGTGGTACTCTTTGTATTCGGCAAACTCCAAGCTCATCCCCGCGCGCGGGGTGACGCGCCGCCCACTTAGAAGCCCGTAATACCGCCCGCGGATCACGAGCTCTAAGCCCTCCAGCTTCTTGAGGAAGCGGGAGTCCAGCAACACGTCCATTACGGCACCTCGGGGGTCTTCTCCAGGACTTGTCGGAGGATCTCCTCCACGGAGACGCCCTCGGCCTCGCCGCGGAAGTTGCGGATGATGCGGTGCCGAAGCGCGGGGAAGAACACTTGGTGAACGTCCCGGACGCGGACGTGGAGCTGGCCTTCTAAGAAGGCGTTGGCCTTGGCGCCCCAGAGCAGCGCGAGCCCGGCCCGGGGGCTGGCCCCGTACTCCACGTACTCGCGCACCAGGGGCGGGGCCTCTTCGGAATCGGGGTGGGTGGCCGCGACCAGCCGGACGATGTAGCGCCGCAGGGGCTCGGCCACGGGGATCTGGGCCACCAGCTCGCGGGCCTCCAAGAGCTCCTCCCGGGAGACGACGGGCTCGGCGGGGGCGGCCTGGTCCCACCGGGTGAGGTGCCTCTTGAGAATTTCGTCCAGCTCCTCGGCGCTGGGGTACCTCAAGAGCACCTTGAGCAGGAAGCGATCGACTTGGGCCTCTGGAAGGGGATACGTCCCTTCCATCTCGATGGGGTTCTGTGTTGCCAAGACGATGAAGGGTTCCTCGAGTTCGTAGGTGTTTCGCCCCACGGTGACGCTGCGCTCCTGCATCGCTTCCAGAAGGGCGGACTGCGTCTTGGGGGTGGCGCGGTTGATCTCGTCGGCCAGCACGACGTGGGCGAAGATGGGGCCGCGGGCGAACTCGAAGTACCTCCGACCGCTCTCGTCCTCCATGATGAGGTTCGTCCCCAGGATGTCGGCGGGCATGAGGTCGGGCGTGAACTGAATCCGGGAGAAGCGCAGCCCCAAGAGCCGCCCCAGGGTCTTTACGAGAAGGGTCTTCCCCAGGCCGGGGACGCCCTCCAGCAAAGCGTGGCCCCGGGTGAGCAGGCAGATCAGGCAGCCGCGCACCGCCTCCTCGTGGCCGACGATCACCCGTCCGATCGCTTGGGTAAGCTGCTGGAAGCGCTCTTCGGCTGCAGCGAGCCTCCTTTCGAGCGTATCCGTCTGTGGTTGGGTTTGGGTTCGGGTCTGGGATAGGGGTCGGTTCCCGTTCACGGCTTCTCCCCCTTCTCTTGGGTGGCGTTCTGGGATGGAGATGGGGATGGGGATGAGGATGGCCCCTCGGCGATGGCCAGGAAGTAGGCCCGCACGAGCGCGCGGAGCTCCGGCGGCAGATCCCGCGTCTCCAAGAGGGACTCGAAGCGCGCCAGGTTGAGCACGACCCGGGGGGCTCCGTCCTCGCCCCGGCCCGCCAGGTCCACCGGGAGCCCCTGGGCCAACAGGCGGCTCAGCAGCTGCACGTCCCGGGGGAGGGCACCGCTTTGGATGAGCAAGCCGTCGTCGAGGTTCGTCCACAGCGGCGGCGGGCTCTCCGCGGCGTCAGCCCCCTCCTCGGTGCCGATCCCGGAGCCGGAACGATCGCCGTCGCGATCGCCCCTTGCCTCCGAGTCGGATTCGGGCTCCGACGACTCCGAGCCCTCCCCCTCGCCCTCCGAGCCGGAGCGGGCGGTCTCTGCCCCCTCCTGGCCGCTCTTCGCCCGTTGTTCGCTCGATTCCGATCCGGACTCGAGCTCCGAGTCGGCCCCCGCTCCCTCTCCCTTTCCCTTTTCGTTTCCCTTTCCCTTTTCTTCCCCCGCCTCCATCTCGCCGGTGCCCGAGCCCGAGTCCGAGTCCGGGTTTGCGCCGCTCTGCCCTTGGGCTTGGGAGGACTCGCCGCCGGCCCCCTCCGCGCCACCCTCCTGCGAGCCCTCGGACGACTCGTCCGCGTCTGCGTCTGCGTTCGGGGCTGAAGCCTGCGATTCCTCCGCTTCTTCCGTGCCTGCGGCGTCGGCATCGGCGTTGGGGGACGACGCGGGATCGGGGTTGCCGGACCCCTTCTGGGTTTCACCCGACGCATTCGATCCCGGGGTGGAGGCGGGCTGCGTCGGGGAGCCCGCCTCCCCCTGCGGTGAGGGGTCCCCCGACTCGGGCGGGGACTCGGAGTCGGCGCCCGGGGGAGGGTTGGGAGCGAGCTGGGAGAGGGCCTCTTGGATGCGCTCGCGCAGCTCCTGCTCGTCGGCGGCTTGGGCGGCCCGCTCCAGGGCCTCGCGCAGCGCGCCGGGCGGGGTCTCCTCCAGCAGCGACTGCAGCTCGGAACGGGCCTCCTCGGCGGAGATCTCGCCGCTGACGAGGCGCTCGAGGAGCCGCTCGAGCGCCTGTCCCACGGTCCGCGCTTCGGCGGCCGGGGGAGGGCTGCCGTTTGAGCCCTCGCAGAGCTCGGACCACTGCTCCTCCGTCAGCGAGGTCTGGGACGCTCGGTCCCGGCGACAGAGGGCCCGACGCTCCTCGTACGGGAGCGCCTCCGCGGGGCGCCGCGCCGCGGAGATCCCCTCGCCCTCCTCGTCCTCGTCCTCGGCCTCCCGGCGGTCCTCGTCCACGGGGGGAACCGCAGCGTCGGGCAGGGACGGGGGGGCGAGCAGGCCGGGGACCCTGCCGGCGAGGAGGCCCTCCCACGAGAGGGGGCCGAAGCCCGCCATCCAGGCGATCAGGAACCCCAGGGACAGGAGGCCGAGGGCGGCGGTGCCGATCCAAGCCCGCCTCTCGGTGGGGGGCAGCGAGAGGGCCCGGCGGACGTTCTCCGGCCGCAGACGCCCCCGCAGGTCGTCCAGCTGTCGATAAAGGGCCCGCAGGAGCCCTTCGGCCCCGCGGCGGCGCAGCTCGTAGATGGTCACCAGGCGCTCCTCCAGCCCGAGCGCCCGATCCACCCGATAGAGGTCCTCGGGCAGGGGGAGGGGGAGCCGTACCCCCCACAGCGCGCCCAGCCCCGCTCCCAGGGCGTTCCCCAGGAGGAGCAGCCCCAGCGGGGGCTTCGGTCCCCACAGCCCGAGGGCCCAGAGGACCCCGGAGAGCGCCGTCAGCCCCAGCGAGATCGTGAGCCCGACGCGCACGCCCCTCAGGACGTTGAGCCGGCGCCGGCGGCGGCGGACCTCCTCCTCGGCCTTCAAGTAGATTGCTTCCATGATTCCTCCCATTGGAACGAGAACTCGCGCCCGTACCGGCGGGCGACGGCCGCCAGCAGGACCCCCAGCCCCAACCACCCCAGCTCCGCGACCGCGAAGCTCCAGCCCGCGGGAGCGACCCCCCAGAGGGCGAACTCCAGGGCGAGGAAGGGGTTCAGCGCCCGCAGGCCGGGCAGGAGGAGGCTGCCGAACAGAAATCCCGTGTACGCGAGGTATTTCACGTTAAACTGGATCAGCTCCGACGCGCCGCTGAGCGCCAGACCCCAGCCGAACAGGGCGAACACCGCGCCGAAGAGCCAAAGCTGGCCCAGCACGAGCGGAAGCCGCACGGGGTCCAGCGCCAAGATCGAGAAGAACACGAGCCAGAACGGCAGCGACAGGAGTACGACGAGGGCCACCCGCACCCCGAGGTGCAGGAGGCTGCCCCGCCAGGAGAGGCGCTCATGCCAGTGCGCCTCCGCTTGCCCCAGCGTGATCGCCGCGATCCCGAAGACGAAGAGGTAGACGGAGGTAAAGAGCCCTCCCCCGCCGGCGGCGCCCGTCGCCACCTCCTCGACCCGCAAACGAGCGGGAAACGTTACCACCAGCAGCCCCAAGAGGATGACCAAGAAGGAGAAGATCGCGGGCCAGACCCACCCGTCGATCCCGTAGTCCCAGGGCAGGTTGTCCCACCCTCGACGGAGGCGGCCCCGTTCCCGCCCCTCGGTGCTCGGGCTCACCGGCTCGACCCTCC
>JALUUA010000195.1 GCA_027021605.1 Candidatus Bipolaricaulota bacterium
CTTGCCGTCCAGTGGCGACCATTTGCTCGATCCCATTCCGCCATACGGAGGTGATTTTTGACCGCCTGCTCCCACCGTTGTATGTAGGGGTCGTTATTCGGGTCGAGCGCACCGGCTGGTGGATCCGTCACCCAACCCGGGAACCCCCCGACACCGGGCCGGCTCTTGCAGTCAGGCTCCAGCAAGTCCGTGGGGTCGTCCTTGCCGCGCCAGACACCACCGCCGCCCGGACCGCCGCCTCGCCGTCCGCCGCAAAGCGCCATGGCCGAGAACGTGGACTTGGCCTCGCGCTCGGCTTGCATGCACTGCCAAAACGCCTGGAGCTCGTCGGCGTTCACAAGGAACCAGAAGCGATCGAGCCCGTAGCGGTCGGAGCGGATGCGGCCGGCGGCGAAGTCCACGATGCCGTCGCGCTCGCGGTCCAAGGAGATCACGACCATGCCGCCGGGCGCGGGATACGTGAGACTCCACTCGGCCGGCACCTCGTCCTCGTCCGGATCGTGGGAAAGCAGGACCAGGTTGCCCGTCCCGTCGTCGTAGCGGTCGCCGCCGAGCGGCAGGAGTGCGGCCGGGTCGCGCCGCTTGAGCAGCAGGCGCAGGCGCCGCTCGCGCAGGATCTCGAATTCCCGGCCGCCACCCTCGCGCTCCCGCACGCGGAAGACGCGGTAGACGTAGTGCCGGGTGCCGTGGCGCTCGAGCGCCTTCGCCATGGCGTCGAGTTCCGGTTGGCTGAGCCATGGCCCGAAGTCCAAGGCGCGCAGCAGGGCCTCGTGCTTCTCCCGGGGCTCCCTTTCCTCAAGCTTCTTTTCGATTTGCGGCCTTTGGGCCAGCTCCCAGCCCTCCTGCAGCACCTCCCGAAGGCTCTTCCTTCCGATGAGGCGCTTGTTGACCCAGACCTCCAAATAGTCCGTGGGCCGGGCCCCCTCGGGCATGGGAAGGCGCAAGCGCCGGGTGCTGTCGGCCCGAAGCACCGGCTGATAGCCCCGCCACAGACGCTTGCGCTTGCCCGCCTGCACATGCCACACCTCCACCCGCGGCTGCCTGAGGTCACGCTCCTTGTCCCGGTTCTCCAGCTCCAGGGCCAGCGTGTCCCGGTGCCGCTCCAGGGAGGCGATGCGGATCTCCACGGGCCCGGGCTCAGGCTTCCTCAAGGGGGCCAGGGCCCTGGAGGGCTCGGGCCGCTGCGGCTCCCGGGGCTGCTGGGCCGTGGTGGGGGAGGGCTGGGGCTCCTTGCCCTTGGGCCTCTGCTTGGGCAGGGGCTTTGGGGGTTTTTCCTTGGCCTGGGTGGGGGCGGCCCTGGGGGTGATGCACAGCTGCCTTGGGGAGTCCAGCCGGGCGTTTTGGTTTTTCATGGGATCGATCACGACCCACAGGCACCAGCGCGTGGGCGGGGCCGCGGGGGCGGCCGTGAGGGTTTGGGTGCCGCCGGGGTAGGTGAGCGCCAGGGTGCGGTCCTGGCGCTGCCCGGGCTTGAGGGGGCCGAAGCGGGCCTGGGCGAGGGAGCGCTTGCGGTATTGGGCCAGGACGCGGAAGGGGAGGGCTTCGGCCTTTCCCTGGTTTTGGATGCGGACGCGGATTTGGAACGTCTCCCCGGGGGCGGGGTGTTTGGGGGAGGGGGTGATTTGCAGGAAGCGCAGCTGCGGGGCGGCCTTGCCCTTCTGGGCCTGGGCCAGCAGGGCCGGCAGGAGGGCCAGGGCAAGGACAAGGGCCGTGAAGGAAAAGCGTCTCATGGCCGGAATCCTCCTTTGCTCCTGCCCCGGGACTTCCAGGGATGTGCGAACCTAGCACGCAGCGCTTGGCTGGGTGGCTTGCACTGTTCCTTGGGATCCATGAGATAGCTCACGGGACTTCGCTCCACGTTGGTCATGGGATAGACCCGCGTCACCGCGCCGTCCCGGCCCGCCAGGATGCCGCACGCCTCGTTGGGATACTCTGCACGGGCATGGGCGATCATGGCCGAAAGCTGTTCCCGTGTGAGGCGGATGCCTTCCGGCAAGG
>JALUUA010000196.1 GCA_027021605.1 Candidatus Bipolaricaulota bacterium
CCTTCCCCTCGCGAATCCCAAACCGCCTCAGCACCGTGGGGATTGCCTCCCCCAGCAGGGAGAGCGCTTCCCACTCCCCCTGGGAGAAGAAGCGGTACAACCGCTTCTTCTTGTGGTGATGCGAGGTCTTGCCCGGGAGGGCCCGAGCCAGCTCCGAGAGACAGACCGACCGCCGCTGCAGCATCGCCCAAGTTCCCAAGAGGAGGCGCTCCTGCTGCCACTTCCTCTCCTGGGGGAAGGCCGAGTTGATCCAACGAGCCACGTGTCTGTACCATTCCCGCGTCACGAATGCTCACCTCCTGAGGGCTTATCTCTCTTCTCTTCGCAAGCTTGCCCTCAGGAGGCTTCTCTTTCAAAACTGGGTACGTGCCAGCTTAGGCGGTTGCACCCCATTGCCTCCTCATGGTACAAGGGGAGAGTAACAAGGGAAGAGCAACCCAAGGAAGTGAGCGAGGAGATGGCATCCGGGAAGGCAGGACAGACGCGGCTTAAGCATCCCTACATTACCCGAAAAAGGGGTGTCTGTGGGGGCAAGCCCATCATCCGGGGAACGCGCATCAAGGTGTCTCAAATTGTTATCGAGTACGAACGCTTGGGGTGGACGCCCGACGAGATCGTGCAGGCTCACCCTCACTTAACCTTAGCACAAGTCCACGACGCTCTGTCCTACTACTACGAGAACGTGGACGAGATCGAGCGCCAGATGGCGGAAGAGCGACGGATGGTGGCGGAGCTTCAAGCAAAGATTGTCTCAACAGAAGAACAAGACGAGGGACGTGGCCCCCGTTCGCGTTTATTACGCGACAACCCTTCAGGCTGAAGAACTGAAGAATCGCGTCCTGTTCTTGTAATCCTTCCCCTTTCTCGATAGCTTGTACCCTGCCCATGATCCGCCAGCAACGGCAGGCGTACACCGACGAAGAGCTTTACGCGCTGCTCCACCCCTGGGTCCGGGCGTGGTTCCAGAGGACGTTCCAGACGTTCAGCCCGCCCCAGCGCTACGCGCTGCCGCTGATCGCGCGGCGGGAGAACTGCTTGGTGTCGGCGCCGACGGGCAGCGGCAAGTGCGTGACGCCGGACACCCTCGTCCTCGTCCGGCGTGGAGGCCGGGCGGCGCTGATCGAGGCGGGGCAGCTCCTTCGGGATCTGAAGGGGCCTCCTCGGCTTCGCGTGGGGAAGGGGGCCCTCTACGACGGGGGAGGGCTGGAGGTGTACGCCCTCGGCCCGGACGGGCAGGGCCGCTGGACCCCGGCCCACGTCTACGTCGAGCCCTACGACGGCCTCGTCTGCGAGGTGGAGACCCAGGGCGGGCGGCGGGTCGTCCTGAGCCCGGAGCACCCCTTGCTCGTCGAGACGGAGAAGGGAGCCGTCTGGAAGCCGGTCCGGTCCGTTCGAGCGGGGGATCGGATCGGTGTCCCCCGCTGGGTGCCCCTTCCTCAGCGGGATCTCAAGCTCGACGCCGCGGACGCGCTGCAACGCCTGCGGGCGCGCGCGGACGTCGTGGTGACCCCGACGGACCTCCGACGCCTACGGCAAAAGACCCGAGGCTTCCGTGAATTCTCCTCCTTAACGCCTTTAGAACTTCGCCAGCTCCTCACGGTGCTCGGGATGTCGTATGCCAAGCTGGCCCAGGCCCTCGGGGTGCGGAGCACGGCCACCGTCCACCGGCTCCTGCACGGCGGGGGGAGACCCGACCTGCGGGCCCGCCTGGAACGGCTCTTAAGGGATCGCCTCGGCGGGGTGAAGCTTCGGCCCCGCGAGCTGGCCGTGCAGCAGGGCAACTTCTTCTATCGCTTTCGGTATCCGGGGCGGGTCGACGCGCGCGTGGCGGAGTGGGTGGCGTTCGTGTTGGCCGAGGGCCACATCCACGTCGAGCGGGGCGGGGCGGCCTGCCTGACTGTCTCGCAGCAGCGCCACCCTCGGCTCCTGAACCGCTTCCTCCGGCTCACGGAGGGCCTGTTCGGCCTCCCGTGCCGCCGCAAGGGGGCCATCGAGTACGTCCTGAGCGCCACGCCGGTGGTCCGCTTCCTGATCGACCTGCTCGGCCTCGAAGCGGGACGCTCCCGCGACGTCCCCCTCCCCGCCTGGCTGCTGAACGCCCCCAAGACGGTCAAAGCCCGATTTTTGCGGGTCTTCTTCTCGCTAGAGGCCGAGGTCTCCTCCAAGAGGATCAGCTTAACTCAAGCGTCCAAGCGCAAGATCGAGCAGCTTCACTACCTGTTGCTCGACTTTGGGGTGTACTCCTCGCTGCGGGAGCGGGTGAAGTGGGCTACGAACACCGCGGCCAAGCGCAGGCGGACGTACTACGAGCTGGAGATCTCCGGGGTGGAGAACGTGGCCCGCTTCCTCGCCGAGATCGGGCTCGACCACCCGCACGTGAGGCGCTTGATCCGAGGGCTTGCGAGCTGCAAGGCCGCGGGTGCCCACGTGGGCACCGTCCGTTTCGACTACACCGAGTTGACCGCTCTACGCCCCTTTTACGGTTCGTGGCGGGCGTTCCGCGCCCGTTTGGGGACGATTTACGAGGTGGTCCGGCGAACAGGGCGGATCACCCCAGCCGCGCTGCGCGCGCTCCACAGGGAGCTGGCTACGCTATCCCTTTCCGCCTTGGACAAACCGCAAGTCCAAAGCCTGCAGCAACGGGTGGACGCCCTACTTGCGCAGAACGTCCTCTGGGTAAAGATCCGGCGTCTCCGCTGGAAACGCTATCGAGGACCCCTGATCGATCTGACCGTTCCTCACTACGAGAACTTCGTCGGGGGCAGCGGAGCCCTCTACCTGCATAACACGCTTACGGCGTTCCTAACGATCCTCAGCGAGCTGGTGACCCTCGCCGAACGCGGGGAGCTGGAGAATCGCGTCTACTGCGTGTACGTCTCCCCCCTCAAGGCGCTGGGGAACGACATCCGCCGCAACTTACAAGAACCCCTACGGGGCATCGCCCAAATCGCTAAGAAAGAGCTGGGGATTCGCGTGGCTGTGCGCACCGGGGACACCTCCACCTATGAGAAGCAGAAGATGCTCCGCCAAGCGCCCCACATTTTGATCACCACCCCCGAGTCGCTGGCGATCGCCCTCACCGCCCGGGGGTTCTCCCAACACTTCCGGGGCGTCGAGTGGGTGATCGTGGACGAGGTCCACGCCCTCGCGGAGAACAAGCGCGGCGTGCACCTCTCCCTGTCGCTGGAGCGCCTCCAGGAGCTGGTGGGCCACGAGATAGCTCGCATCGGGCTCTCGGCCACCATCCACCCCCTGGACGAGATCGCCCGCTTCCTGGTGGGCCGAAGGTACGGGCGCGCTTTGGTCGAGCTTAGCGACGGGGAAGACCCCTGGCGCGACTGCCTCATCGTGGACGCCCGCTTCGACAAGAAGCTCGACCTCCAAGTGCTGAGCCCCGTGGACGACTTCATCCACTGCTCCACGGAGGAGCTTCACGGCAACCTCTATGAGTTGCTGGCCCGGCTGATCGACGAACACAGAACGACGCTCATCTTCACGAACACCCGCTCCGGCACGGAGCGCGTTGTCCACTTCCTTAAGGAGCGATACCCCCACCTCTCGGAGCTAATCGGAGCCCACCATGGCTCCCTCTCCAAGGAGCTTCGCCTCTCGTTGGAGGAGCGCCTCAAGCGCGGGGAGCTCAAGTGCGTTGTCTGTTCAACATCGCTTGAGCTCGGGATCGACATCGGCTACGTCGATTTGGTGATCTTGCTCGGCTCCCCCAAGAGCGTGACCCGCGCGCTGCAGCGGGTGGGACGAAGCGGCCACAAGCTCCACGACACCGTCGTGGGCCGCATTGTGGTGACGGACCGCGACGACCTCGTCGAGTGTGCGGTCATGCTCAAGGGGGCCGTCGAGCGCAAGCTCGATCGTATTCATATCCCCACGAACTGTCTGGATGTATTGGCCCAGCAGGTCTTCGGCATGGTCTTGGACCGCCCCTACGCCGTGGACGACCTCTACGAGATCATCACGAGAAGCTACTGTTATCACACCCTGCCGCGGGAGGACTTCGAGCGCGTCCTGGAGTACCTGGCGGGGGAGTACGCCTCCCTAGAAGACCGAAGGGTGTACGCCAAAATTTACTATGACCGCGAGAAGGGCGTGATCGGCAAGCGCGGTCGGCTGGCCCGGGTTCTCTACGTGACAAACGTGGGGACGATCCCCGACGAGTCCTACGTGACCGTAAAGATGGGGGATAAGCGCATCGGCTCCATCGAGGAATCGTTCTTGGAGATGCTGCGCAAGGGGGACATCTTCGTGCTGGGCGGGGAGACGTATCGCTTTAAGTACTCTCGGGGCATGACGGCTCAGGTGGAGCCCGCCCGCGGGAAGACCCCCACGGTCCCCTCGTGGTTCTCCGAGATGCTCCCCTTAAGCTTCGACCTCGCCCTGGAGATCCAGGAGTTCCGCGAGAAGATGGCCCGGATGTTCGAGGAGGGCCGCCCTCCCGAGGAGATAAAGCAGTTCATCCGCGAGGAACTCTATCTGGACGAGCGCGGGGTGGAGTCGCTGTACCGCTACTTTGCAGAGCAGCACCGCTACGCGGAGATCCCGCATCGCCATAAAGTGCTCGTTGAATACTACCAAGAGGAGCTTGCGCCCCATTTGTGGCGAGGGCCCGTAAAGACGTGGGTGATCTTCCACACCCTCTTCGGGCGGCGGGTCAACGACGCGCTGAGCCGGGCGCTCGCTTGGTTGATCTCTCGCCGCGAGGACCGCGATGTGGAGATCGGGATCACGGATCACGGGTTCTATCTCGCGTATGAGGGCAAGGTCCGGGTGATGAGCGCCTTCGACCTGCTCAAAGAGCGGGATCTTCGCTCGGTGCTCAAGGACGCCCTCTCGGACACCGAGATCCTAAAGAGGCGCTTTCGGCACTGCGCGACCCGCTCTTTGATGATCCTCAAGAACTACAAGGGGCGGCGCAAGTCCGTGGGGAGCCAGCAGATGAAGGCGTTCTTGCTGCAGCACGCCGTAGAGGCGATGGACGAGCGCTTTCCCATCTTGTTGGAAGCCTACCGCGAGGTCATGGAGGACGCGATGGACGTGGCGAACGCCCAGCGGGTAATCGACGAGATCCTAAGGGGCGAGATCGAGATCGTGGGGCGCATCATGCCCCACCCGAGCCCCTTTGCCTTCCACATCGTGATGCAGGGGCGAAGCGACCTCATCAAGTACGAGGACCGGCACGCGTTCCTGCAGCGGATGTACCGGGAGCTGATGGAGCAACTCGAAGAAGAGGGAGTGCAGACCGAAGCTTAGGCATCTCGCTCGTTCTGCTCCAACCAAGCTGCGTCGGCCAGGTCTTGGGGTCGTCCGGAGGCTTTCTTGTTTTGAATGAGGTGCTCTCTGCCTATGACGGGGATGCGCAGGCCGTTGATCTCCACCTCCAAGCGGGCGGGCCACGCCTCCTCGAACGTGACGCCCTCGATGGACGTGAGGACGTCAATCCGCCGGGGAGCTACGCCGATTTGGAAGATCAAATCCGGCCTCTGAAGATCCTCAAGGGTAAGCTGCGAGAGTGGGGCCCCAAACCTCTCGAGGGCCCGCCAGACCCGTTGGGCGTTCTCCGGGGAGGGACGCACCCACAGGTCCAAGTCGCCCGTGGCCCGAGGGTGGCCGTGGACGGCCAAGGCGTAGGCCCCTACCAGGAGGAACTCAACGCCTTCGTCTAAGAACGCGGACAATATGTCGCGGAAGTCGGGATTCAGCATCGAAGTCTCCCCGCAAGGCCCAGGTCCACGCCTCCACGGTGAGCGGCCAGACCATCTCCAACCGCTCCGCGGGTGTGAGCCGCTCCCAATCCGACCCTTCCGGCTCCCCCCGCCGCAGAACCCGGAGCGTGCACTCGCGCTTCTTCCTGCTCATTTCTCTTCCTCCCGTTCGAGCACCTGCGGGACCTCGAAGTACCCATCTCGCTTCTTGGGGGCGTTGCGCAGCGCTTCCTCTTGGGGGACGGAGGGCCGGGGCTCGTCCGCCCGAAGGACGTTCTTTACCTCAAGCACGTGGGAGGTGGGCTCTACATCCGAGGTGTCCAGCTCCTCCAGCTTCTTGAAGTAGTCGAGAATGTGCCCCAGCTGCTTGCGGTAGAGCTCGATCTCCTCCTCCGTGAGCTTCAGTCGGGCCAGCCGGGCGATGTGCAGCACCTCTTCGCGGGTGAGCATCGTCTCTCCTTTTGCTCAAGTCGATTCTGCGAGGCTAACCGTGAGCGGGAGTTTAATGCGTCGAAGCTGCTGGGCTTGCTTGCTAAAGTTCAAGATCGCAAATCCTACGATTCTCCCTTGGGGATTCACCCGAAGCCAGAGGTCCTCACCCGCGTCTTGGAAGAAGCCCTCTCCCTCTTCGAAGGCGATCTCCAAGTAGTCCCCTTCTTCATCGTACCAGACGCTTAGCTGTTGCCTGCTTCTCTTTTGGGCTTGGGCCACAGTTGCTCACCTGCCTTGATTGTATCCGTAAAGAAGGCCGTTATCACAAAGGGACTCTCCACTTCGACTTTCGCTACGACCAGCAGATACTTTTCGGACACGGGCGTCTCTTCAAAGCGCTTGTAGTAGAGATAGACCTTGGGATCATGACGACTCCTCCGTACTACATCGGGTTCCGTGAGCGTCTCCCGAATTTTCGCCCGCTGCCCCACCATCTCCTTGCGGCGCTCGATGTGAGCCAGACGTTCGGGAGTCAGCCGGACGAAGCGACCGAACTTCTCTCGGATCTCGTCCATGGGGGCTCATACCCTCGCCAGCTCGAACTTATCCCCAAATCTCCGCTCGAACTCCTGGATCAAGGGCGTATGGGGCTCCCGCTCGATCAAGCGGAAAGCCTCCTCCCGCGCGGCCTTCATCAGGGGTAGATCCCGAATCAGATCCGCGACCTTGAAGGTGGTGTCCAACCCGTGCTGCGCCACGCCCAGAAGCTCCCCCGGCCCCCGAATTTTCAAATCTTCTTCCGCGATCTCGAACCCGTCGCTCAGGTCCCGAAACGCCCGCAGGCGCCGCTGGGCTTCCTCCGTCTTGGCCGTGGCGATCGCAAAACACAAGGCTCGCTGCCCCTGCCGCCCGATCCGCCCCCGCAGCTGGTGGAGCTGTGAGAGCCCGAACCGCTCCGCGTGCTCGATGACCATAATGGAGGCATCCGGCACGTCGATGCCCACCTCGATAATGGAGGTGCTCACCAGCACGTCCAACTCCTTGCGCCGAAGCTGCTCCATGATGCGCCGCTTCTCCTCGTCCTTCATGCGCCCGTGGAGCAGGCCCACCCGCAGGCCCTGAAAGGCCGTCCGCTCCAGCTCCTCCTTCATCTGCGTCGCGGCTCTTAAATCCAGCTCCTCCGACTCCTCAATGAGGGGATACACCACATAGGCTTGGGCTCCCTTGCGCACCTCCTCCGTGACGAGCTTATAGACCTCCTCGCGCTTGTCCTCGGAGACCCAGTACGTGCGAATCTCTTTGGGGAAGGGCAGCTCATCGAGGATCGAGATCTCGAACTGCCCGTAGAGGGTGAGCGTGATCGTCCGCGGGATGGGGGTGGCACTCATCACGAGCACGTGGACGTCCTCCCCCTTCTCCTCCAGCTGGGCCCGCTGGATCACCCCAAAGCGGTGCTGCTCGTCGATCACCACCAGCCCCAGCCTCTGAAATTGAACGTCCTCCGTGAGGAGCGCGTGGGTCCCGATCACCCAATCGACCTCCCCGGCGGCGATCCGCTCGCGGATTTGTGCCTTTTGGGAGGGGGAGAGGCTCCCGATCAGCAACTCACACTTAACGCCTAGGGGCTCGAGCAGGGGCACCAGGCGCTCCGCGTGCTGCCTTGCCAGGATCTCCGTGGGGGCCATGAGCGCGGCCTGTACGCCCGCCTTGACGGCAATGTAGGCCGCTGCGGCGGCCACCACCGTCTTGCCCGAGCCCACGTCCCCCTGCAGCAAGCGGTTCATCGGGTGGCCCGACCGTAGGTCCTCTTGGATCTCCCGCAGGGCCCGCTCCTGGGCCCGGGTGAGCTTAAAAGGCAGCGCTTCCAAGAACGCCTGCAGCTCTTCCTCGGGGATCTGCAGTTTGCGGGCCGAGCGCTGTTGTTGCCGACGGCGCTCGAGCGCCACCCCGATCTGAAAGAGAAAGAGCTCCTCGAACGCGAGCGTCCGCCGCGCCTGCTCGAACTCCTCGGGTGTCTGGGGGAAGTGGATCTTCTCCAAAGCCTCGGCCTTGGGGAGGAGCCCCTGCCGCTCCCGGATCTCCGGGGGGAGAAGATCGCGAACCGCGGGCTTATACAGCGATAGATTCTCGCGGATGATGCGGTATAGAACCGCGGGGGTGAGCCCCTGCGTCCCGGGGTAGATGGGCACCAAGCGCCTCGTGAGGAAGGGCTCCTCGTCCTCGGGCTCCCAGACGGGGTTGCTCATCTGGGGCATCCCGAACGCCCGCTCCACGGGGCCGTACAGCGCAAGCCTCTTCCCCATGTGCGCCTCCAGCTGCGCTTTAACCCACGGCTGGTTGAACCAGACGGCGAACAGCACCCCCGTGTTGTCTTGGATGGCGGCCTTGAGGATCTCTAATCCCTTGCGGGGCTGGATCGTGTCCACGGCCCGCAGCCTACCCACGACGGTCGCCCGGTCCCCGTGCCGGAGGTGGCCGATCTTTCGGATCATGCGTCGATCCTCGATCTTGCGCGGCAAGCACAGCAGAAGATCCTCGATGGTCTCGATCCCCAATTTCTTGAGGAGCCGCGCCCGCTGCTCCCCCACCCCCTTGGCGAAGCGGACGAGCTTTCGCAGCGCTTCCTCCTCCTCCACGACCCGAGCAGGAGCACGGGGAGGTGAGGAAAGAGGGGAGGAAGACGTAGCCGCATCCTCTGCAGAAGAAGATGCTTCGTGCTGGAGGGCCTTCTCCAGGGCCTCCAGGGCGCGCCGGCGCTCGGCGGGCGTCTTGGCTGAATAACCCGCTATATAGCTAGCCAGCTGAGGGGTCTGGTTAGCTAAAAATCTTTCTAGCCCCCCCAGGACGGCTTGGTCCCGGTAGCCGAGCCGCCGCTCCAGCGCGATCACCTTGCGGATCCGCTCGATCGTCTCCTCCGAGAGCGACATGACACCTCTCCCCAAGGCCCGTATAATGTCGGCATCG
>JALUUA010000197.1 GCA_027021605.1 Candidatus Bipolaricaulota bacterium
GATAGCCCGCCGCCCGCGCCAGCGCTACGGCAGCCTCAGGGAATGTCCCCCCGGGGCAGCGCGGCCCGCACACGATGAGCCCCCTGGGGGCTTGCTGAATCGCTTGGGCAAGCTGCTCGATCTGCTCCTCCGTCGGTTGAAGGTGCCCTTGGGAGAGCCGGGTAAAGGCCCTTCCGTCGGAGCGGCCCTCCAGAGCGAGTTTGCTCACGGAAGCGAGCCAGCGCTCCGGGAGGTCGTCAGGGACGGATGTGGGCTCCAGGGGCTTGCGGAACGGGAAGTTGAGGTGAACGGGCCCGGCGGGCGGGCTTTTCGCTTGATGGAACGCCCGGCAGGCCAACGCGCGCAAATAGCGCAGGGTCCGCGGGGGCGGCGCGGCCTCGGGCGGGGCCACGTCCACGAACGCCTTGACGTGATCCCCGTAGAGCTTCAGCTGGTCAATGGTCTGATTGGCGCCGCTCTCCCGCTGGTCGTGGGGACGGTCTGCGGTCAGCACCAACAAGGGCACGCGGGCGTAATGGGCTTCGATGACGGCAGGGTAGAAGTTGGCCGCCGCCGTCCCCGAGGTGCACAGCACCGCCACGGGTTTTTCGCTTGCCAGGGCTAGCCCCAAGGCGAAGAAGGCCGCTGAGCGCTCGTCGATCAGCGAATGAACTCTCACTTGGGGGTGAGCGTGGAAGGCGAGGGCCAGGGGCGTGGAGCGCGAGCCCGGCGCGATACAAACCTCCCAGAGCCCGGAGCGGGCCAGCTCCTCCACGAACACCTGAGCCCAGAGCGCGTTGCGGTTCGGGAAAGCGTCCGGTGCGGTCATCTCTTCGAGGGATAGGCATAGGCGGCCCGCAGGGCGTCCAGGACGGGCCGCAGCTTGAGCAGCGTCTCCTCCCACTCTTTTTCGGGATCGGAGTCCGCCACAATCCCGGCCCCTGCATACAAGCGCGTTTCGCGACCCCGGGTGACGGCACAGCGCAGCGCCACGGCGAACCTCCCGCCCCCCTCGGGGGCGAGCCAGCCCACGGGCGAGGCGTACCACCCGCGGGAGAAGGGCTCCAGCTCCCCTATCAACCGAAGCGCCCGCTTCCGGGGGACTCCCCCAACGGCGGGCGTCGGGTGGAGCGCCTCCACCACGGGCAATACGCCCCCCGGCTCCCGCTTCGAGAGCCTCCCCTCGATCACGGTCTGGAGGTGCTGGATATTTGAAAACTTCACGACCCGAGGCCCCTCCACTCGAAGCCCCTCCGTCAAGGGCTCCAAGGACTGGCGAACGGCCTCGACGACCAACGCGTGCTCATGGCGGTCCTTTTCGCTTTGAAGGAGCGCTCGGGCCAGTTCCTCGTCTTCGGAGCGAGAGGACCCTCGCGGGATGGAGCCTGCCAGCGCGACGGCCCTTACGCTCTCGCCCTCGACCTCGGCCAGTAGCTCGGGGGTAGCCCCGTAGAAGGCACACCCCGGCTCGGGCTCGACGTAGAAGCGATAGCAGTTAGGATATCGCCGCTCCAATTCCGCCAGGACGTCCAAGGGGTCCACGGGGGGGTCGGTGAGGACCCGAGCCGCCTGCGCGAGCACGACCTTCGTGAGTTCCCCACGTCGAATGCGCTCTGTAATGGCCTCGACAAGCCCCTGCCACTCCTCGGGCTCAATGAGGTACTCGATCTCGCCGACGGCGATCCTCCGCGGCTTGGGGGGGGAGTGGGCGGTCCGTCCCGCCGTCCGAGAGAAAAGCTCCTCAAGCGCTCTAAACTCGTCCACGAGCCGCTCGTACGCGCGCTCCGGGGGGTCTTCCGGCCCTACGAGACGGTTGATCGTGAGCCACGCCTCCTCCCCCCTTTGGGTGATCTGATACCGGGGGAGGACGAAGTACGCCTCGGGAAAGCCCCTCCAAATGCCCTGTTCCTCTTGGCCTGCCCGAAAGGCGAAGCCGCCGAAGAGTCGGGGGCCTGCGTTTTCCGGTGTCCCTTCAGCATCGAGGTACGCTTGGGAGAACAACT
>JALUUA010000198.1 GCA_027021605.1 Candidatus Bipolaricaulota bacterium
TCTGCCCCCCGGCCTGGGGGCCTATCTGAACGTGGAGCCCCCGGAGCCGATGCTCCGCCTCCAGGAGCTGGGGAGCGTCCCCGACGAGGAAGCCTATCGGGTGTGGAACATGGGCGTGGGGATGCTTCTCGTCACGAACGACGACAAAATCTTCGAGATCGCCCGCGCGCACGGGGTGGAGGCCGTGGACGCGGGCGAGGTGATCCCCGAACCCAAGATCGTCCTCGAGAACCGAGGCGCGTTTCGCAAGGAGAAGGAGCTGGTCTATGCGATTGAGTAACGTCGACAACGCGAACACGTTGGCCCACGGCTACCTCCCCGAGCTGGGGGAGCTCATCGAGGGCAAGGTGCGGGACAACCACGTCTCGGGCGACAAGCGCTTTCTGGTGGCCACGGACCGCATCTCCGTCTTCGACCGGGTGCTGCCCGTCCTCATCCCCGACAAGGGGGCCATCCTCAACGCCATCGCGATGTGGTGGTTCCGGCAAACGGAAGACGTCGTCCCCAACCACGTGGTGGACTGGCCCGATCCCAACGTCCTTGTGGCCCAGCAAGCCGAGGTCTTCCCCGTGGAAGTGGTGGTGCGGGGGTATCTTACGGGCTCGGCCTGGCGGGACGTGGAGGCGGGGACGTTCGAGCAAAAGTACGGCTTCGCCATCACGCCCGCGATGGTCGAGGGCGGAAAGCTCGTCAAGAACTGCAAGCTCAAGGAGCCCATCGTCACCCCCACCACGAAGGCAAGGGCGGGCCACGACGAACCCCTCACCCACCCGCAGGCAAAGCAGCTCGTGGGCGACGCCTGGGACGAGCTCGTGGAGATCTCCCTTAAGCTCTACGGGCGCGGTGCTCAACTCGCAGAGGAACGCGGGCTCATTCTGGTCGACACGAAGTACGAGTTCGGGCGGGTCGACGGGCGGATCGTGCTGGTCGACGAGGTGCACACCCCGGACTCCTCCCGCTTCTGGCTCACGGACGACTACGAGCCCGGCAAGGAAGTGCTGGAGCTGTCCAAGCAGTTCGTGCGCGACCTCGTGCAGAAGAAGAGCGACGAGCTCACCGCCCAAGACGTCGAGGAGACCCGCCGGCGCTACGCGGAGCTGTACGAGCGGATCACGGGGGAGCCGTGGCGCCCGCCCTCCCCCGAGATCCCCGTCCGGCAGCGGGTCGTGGGCAATCTGGCCCGCAAGGGGTACATCCGGGGCGGGTACGTCCAAATCCTAGCGGGCTCCCCCAAGGACGACCCCCACGTCGAGAAGCTCACGGCGGAGCTGGAGGCCCGGGGCATCCCCTACGGCCATCGGGTCCTCTCGGCCCACAAGCGGACCCGCGAGCTCTTGGAGTTCCTGGAGACGCTCAACAAGAGCCTCGAGCCCGTGGTTCTGATCACGGTGGCGGGGGGGAGCGACGCGCTCTCGGGGGTCGTGGGCCACCATGCCCGCTTCCCCGTGATCGCGTGCCCGCCCTACCGGGACGAGCTGGACTACTTCATCAACGTCCACTCCACGCTCCAGATGCCGAGCGACGTTCCCGCTTTGTACTGCAAGCGGCCGGGGAACGCCGTCCTGGCCGCCGAGCGCATGCTCCGCATGGCCTCCCCCGCGTGGAGCCGGGAGGTCGGGGGAGGGAACGAAGCTGAAGCTTAAGGCCGTCTTCTTCGACCTGGACAACACGCTCTGCAACTATAGCGTGGGGTGGGAGTCGGCCCGGGCCAAGGGCATCGAGCGGGCATATCAAACGCTTACGGACCGGCATCCGGAGGTTGCCCTCTCGGAGTGGCAAAGGGCCTTTGACAGGGCCAGTGAGGAGGTGGCTCCCTTCTGGGAGGAGCCCGTCGAGCGGGGGCTCCCCCTGGGCCACGAGCGGACCCGGCGCGCCCTGGGGCACCTCGGGCTCGATAAGGACCCCGAGCTCGTGGAGGCCCTCACGTGGGCCTTCTACGAGGCCGTTTTGGAGTATTTGCGCCTCTTCCCCGACGCCGACGAGGTGCTTAGCGCACTCCGCCCCCGCTTTGTGCTGGGGATCATCACGAACGGCCCGGCGGACGTCCAGCGGGCCAAGATCGAGCGCCTCCGGCTGCAGGAGCGGGTCGATCACGTGCTCATCTCCGGGGAGCTGGGGATCGCCAAGCCCGATCCGCGGATCTTTCGGCGGGCCCTGGAGCTTGTGGAAGCCCCGCCCGAGGCGTTCCTCTTCGTGGGCGACCACCCGGAGGCCGACGTGCGCGGGGCCAAGGAGGCCGGGCTGTGGGCGGCCTGGGTGAACCGCAAGGGGCTCCCGCCGCCCGACGGCTTGGAGGCCGACCTCGTGCTCCGGTCCCTGACGGAGCTCCTCCCCCAGCTGGGCGCAGACGCACGGGGATGACGACCTACGCGACGCTCTGCTATCTCATTCGGGGGGACGAGACCCTGCTGCTCCGCAAGGCCGAGGGGCTCTGGGGCGGCGGGAAGTGGAACGCCCCCGGCGGGAAGCTCCTCCCCGGCGAGCCCCCCCACCGAGGGGCCGTCCGCGAGGTTCGGGAGGAGACGGGGCTCCTCGTCCGCGAGGAGGCCCTCGAGCTGCGGGGCAGGCTGGAGTTCTTCTTCGGGCCCGGCCCGGGCCCGGGCCCGGGCGGCGGGGACGGGAGCGGGGGCGAGCGCGAGCCCGACTGGGTGGTGTACGTCTTCCGGGCGGGGTCGTTTGCGGGCGAGCCCCGGGCGGGGCGCGAAGGGGAGCTTCGGTGGCACCCCTTGGGAGCGCTCCCCTACGACGAGATGTGGGCGGACGACCGCTACTGGGTCCCCCTGCTCCTGCGGGGCCGGCGCTTCCAGGCGCGCTTTCGCTTCGATGAGAAAGCGGAAAGGCTCCTCTGGCACCGGGTGGAGGTCCTCCCGTAACCCGCGTTCTCCCTGCCGTGTGCTATAATCCCATCGACGTCGATCGGATCGAGAATGGAAGCGTTAGGCCCTATACTCCTTAAGCTCCTGGTGGTCGCGCTGCTGGTGGCGGCCAACGGGTTCTTCGTGGCCACGGAGTTCGCCTTGGTCAGCCTCCGAAGGTCGAAGATCGAGGCCCTGGTCGCCGAGGGCCGCGCCTCCGCCCATCTCGTCCTCAAGCTGCTGGACCAGACGGACCGCATCCTGGCGGCCGCCCAGCTGGGGATCACCATGGCCAGCCTCGCCCTGGGGTGGCTGGGTGAGGAGACCGTCGCCGAGCTGCTCTACCCCGTGTTCGCCGCCTTTTTGCCCCTGCTGGGCGCGGAGGTCGCCTCGCACGCCGTGGCCACCGTGGTGGCGTTCGTGCTCATCACCGCGCTGCACATCGTCTTGGGGGAGCAGGCCCCCAAGATCTACGCCATCCGCCACCCGGAGCGGCTCGCGTTCCTGGCCGCCCGGCCCATCCTCTGGTTCGAGTGGCTCTTCCGCCCCTTCATCGGGGTGCTCGACCGGGCCTCGCAGCTTACCCTCAAGCTCGTGGGCATCGAGGGCGAGATGACCGAGCCGGGGCGGCTCCACTCCCTGGAGGACCTCAAAGCCCAGTTCACCGAGGTCCAGCAGCGGGGCCTGCTCGGGAGCCGGGAGGAGGAGATGCTCCACCACGTGCTCGAGTTCCCGGAGCAGGACGCCCGCGAGGTGATGATCCCCCGCCCCGACGTGGTCTCCATCGAGGAGAACGCTACGGTCGAGGACCTCCTCGAGCTCTTCCGCGAGGCGAACTACACCCGCTACCCCGTGTATCGGGAGAGGCCGGAGAACCTGGTGGGGTTCGTCTCCATCAAGGACGCGCTCCGGCTCCTCAGCGCGGACCCCAAGGCCCTCAAGAAGCCCGTCCGGACGCTCCTGCAGCCCATTCAGTACGTCCCGGAGAACAAGTCGGTGAGCGCCCTCTTCGCCCAGATGCAGCGGGAACGGCTCCCCATGGTCGCGGTCGTCGACGAGCACGGCGACGCGGTGGGGATCGTTACCCTCAAGGACCTGGCGGAGGAGATCGTCGGGCGCTTGGAGGACGAGCCGAAGCCCAAGGAAACGCCGCTTTACGAGCGCCTCGACGAGCGGACGTTGCGGGTGGACGGGGGGCTTCGGGTGGACGAGGCCAACGAGGAGCTGGGCTTGCACCTCCCCGAGGGGGAGGACTACCAGACGATCGCCGGGCTGATCCTCTCGCGCCTGCAGCGGGTGCCCACCGAGGGCGAGACCCTCCAGGTGGACGGGGTGCAGCTGGAGGTCGAGCGGATGAAGGGGCCCCGGATCGAGCGGGTCCTCATCCGCATGTGATCCGTGGTCTGTGGGCTTACTTACTCCTCGCAGGCGATCCCCAAGCCCTCCAGGCGCTGCAGGGCCTCGGCGAGTTCCGCCGCCGGGCGGGGCAGCTGCACCCGGAAGCGCCGGGTCATCAGCGAGCGGTCCAGCACGATCGTCCCGTCCAGGTCCGCGACGATCGTCTGGAGCTGCCCCAGGGTGAGGTCCTCCCGCGCGGTACAGCGGAGCGTCTGCGGGTAGCGGATCTCCACGGTGATCTGGAAGCTCTCGCTGAGGCGCTTCTGCAGCTCGGCCAGGTCCTGCTCGATCTGCCGCAGCCAGGGGATCTGGGGGGTGTGTTGGCGCAGCTTGGGGAGGATCCGCACGGCCTGGCTGAGCCCGCGGTCCGTCCGGGAGATGATGAACGCGATCGTCCGTGCCATCTCCTCGCGGACCTGCGGGTGCTGCTCGCGCTCATAGAGCTGGCTCAGGTGCTCCACGAGCAGGGGATCGGGGTAGCGCTGCAGGAGCTTGAGGGCGCTCAGGCGGGCATTGGGATCGGGAACGGACTGCACCGTCTGGATGGCCTGCTGAATTTCCGGGGGATAGGAAGCCTCCTCCGGGAGCGGGAGGTCGGCCAGCGGCCCTTCCGGTGCCGGGGAGGGGGCGACGGGAAGCCCGGTCTCCCCAGCCCAACGCTCGTCGCGGTCCGCGGCGGGGGAGGGAAGGGTACCCGAGGTGCCCAAGGTGTCCGAGGTGCCCAGGGTGTCCCCCCCGATCGCGGGGCGGAAGACGGGCGCCGACTGCCAGAGGAGCAGCCCCACCAGGCCCACGATCACCAGGGACTGCACGGCGATCGTGGCCAGCGCCGGCCGGGGCACGGGCTGCGCGGCCTCCTGAAGCCAGCGGCGCAGCCCGCTCAGCACGCCCCTTGCGCTTCCCCGCTTGGCCGCCGGAGTCGGCAGGAGGAGCCGCAGGCGATCCCGACATCGCCCGCACCGCAGCACGTGCACGGAGATCCGGCGGTAGCCCCATCGCCTCCCCGCCTCCGCCTCTCCGTCCCCGGCCCTGGGGAGCAGCTCCTCCGGGTCGGGCCAGTCGGGCACAAGCCGCCCGGCCACGTACGCCCGCAGCGCCCTCTCCGGGGGATGCTCGGCCTCCGCGCCGTCCGCGACGGATACGCGGACGGATACGCGCCCCGCAAAGAGACGGGAGAAGAGCTCGTCCGCGCCCTCCCGGGGGTCGGCGGCGGGCTCCTCGTAGGCGTAATCGGGCTCAGATCCCCATTCCCTCATGGTCCACCTCCTCCCGCTCTCGCTCTCGCTCTCGCTCCCGTTCCCGTTCCTGTTGCTCCAACTCCCGATAGATCTCCTCGATCTTCTTCTCTTGGTAGCTGAAGCTCACCTCGTGGCCGACCAACTCGAACATCTCCTCCTGGGTGAGGTGCGTTCCCACGAAGTCCTCGCAGTCGAGGGGGGTGCGTATGTCCCGAAGTCGAAGCCCCTCGCGGATGCGCCGGACCATCGCCTGCCGACGGGCCTCGTCCACGGGCGCGCTGCAGGCGATGCAGCGGTGGCGGCCGGGTCCCCCGCCCGCACCGGCACCGGCGGGGACCTTCTCCTCCTCCGGGGCCGGGGGCGAGCCGTGGCTGGCGCGATAGAGCAGATACGCCGCGATGTTCTCCGGGTTACGCGCTCGGCGCTTCGCCTCCGCGATCGCCTGGAAGTAGCGCGTGATCGTGTAGTCGCGCACCCGGCCCCCCCGCAGGATGAACTCCCAGCGGCGCAACACCCCCGCGTCCACGCGATCGTGGCAGAGGATGAGGTCGTAGAGCACGGTGCGAAAGAAGGCCTCCGCCAGGGCCGCGGCCTCCGACTCGGCCCCCCTTCCCAAGGGCTCCTCCGTCTGCTTCCGCTCGATCACAGCAAGGGTCATCTTACCCCATCTCCTGCGGGGTCGTCTACACGCATCGGCACCGGCTGTGGCTGTGACTGCGCCCTGCGGGGCCTGCCCTCGTTTGAGTATAGCGCCCCCGCGGGGGATTCCGATACTGTGCTGTACGGTACGGTACGGTGCTGGGCTGAACTGCGACCCCGGGGCGGGGGAAGGATTGTCGCCCGCGCGCCGGGACGACTACAATCCCGGGGGAGATGGGCGATGAGCACCGCAGCGCGCGTGCGCGAGCCGCAGGCGGCCGGGCTCTTCTACCCCGAGAGCCCGGAGGCGCTCCGGGCCGAGGTGGAGGCGCTGCTGGCCGCCGCGCCGGTCCGCCCGGGATGGCGAGAGCGGGGGTGGCGGGCGTGGATCGTGCCCCACGCGGGGTACGCCTATTCGGGCCCCGTGGCCGCCGTGGGGTATCGCCTCCTCCGGGAGCTTCGGGCGGGGGGCGCGCTTCCGTCCTCCCCCAAGGTGCTCCTGCTGGGACCGGCCCACTTCGTGGCCTTCTCGGGCGCGGCGACCCACCCGGCGGACTTCTGGGCCACCCCCCTGGGCCGCGTCCCCGTGGTCAACCCCGGCGTCCCCGTGGACCCCGACGGAATCGTCAAATCCCTGGCGGAGGCCCACGCGCGCGAGCACTCGCTAGAAGTCCAGCTCCCCTTCTTGCAGATAGCGCTCGGGAGTTTCTCGATCTTCCCGCTGGTGACGGGCTTTGTGGACTCGAAAGCGCTGGCGGAGGCGCTCGAGCCCGCCCTGGGGCGCTTCCACACGGTCATCGTAAGCTCCGACCTCAGCCACTACCTCCCCGACGGGCAGGCGCGCCGGGTGGACCGGCGCACCCACGAGCTGATCACGGCACTCGACGTCGAGGGGGGCGAGGGGCCCCGGGGGATCGACGCCTGCGGGAAGACGGCCATTCTGTGCCTGCTGCGCTGGGCGCGGGCGCGCGGCTGGCGGGCCGAGCTTCTCGATTACAAGACCTCGGGGGACGCCGCCGGGGACCGGGAGAGCGTGGTGGGGTACGGCTGCTATGGCTTCTTCGAGCCCTAACGAGGAGGGACTGCGCCTTCGGGAGCACCCGGAGGGGGTTCTCGTCCCCGTAAGGGCGAAGCCCCGGGCGAAGCGCGCGGGGCTGCTCGGCACGCGGGCGGGAGCGCTCCTCGTGGGGGTGACGGCCCCGCCCGAGGGGGGGAAGGCCAACCGGGCGATCCTCGAGGCGCTCGCCCGGGCGCTCCGGGTCCCCCAAAGCTCCCTGGAGATCGTGCGGGGGGCTGCCCACCGGGAGAAAACGGTCCTCGTGCGGGGACTCTCCCCCGCGGAGGTCCTGGGGCGGCTGAAGGATCACTGAAATACTAGCGCCTACAAGCAAACCAAAGGGGCCTGCAGCCCTTGTCTTGTGCGCCGAGCCGCAGGCCCCTTTAGGCGTCAAGAAGAAAGGCCCCTGCGCTAATAGACTTCCAGATAGCGCTCGATCTCCCAGGGGGAGACGGCGAGGCGGTACTCCTGGAGTTCGCGGCGCTTGGCGGTGAGGTACCGCTCCAGGACGTGCTCCCCCAGGGCTTGGCACACGACTTCATCCCGTTCCAGGGCCTCCAGCGCCTCGCCCAGGTCGCCGGGGAGGGTGGCGATCTCCCGCTCGAGGCGCTCGCCCTCGGAGAGCTCGTAGATGTTCTCCTCCACGGGTTCGGGGGGCGTAAGCCCCCGGCGGATCCCGTCGAGCCCGCTCATCAGGACCGCAGCGTAGAGCAAATAGGGGTTCGCCGAGGGATCGGGGCTGCGCAGCTCCATCCGAGTGGACGTCTCGGGGGTGTTGCTCGCGGGCACCCGAATGAGGGCGGAGCGGTTGATGCGCGCCCAGCTGATGTTGACGGGGGCCTCGTACCCCGGGACGAGACGCTTGTAGCTGTTCACCAGGGGATTCGCCAGGGCCGTGATCGCCCCGATGTGCTCGATGATCCCCGCCAGGAACCCCCGGGCGACCTCGGAGAGGTTGTAGGGGGCGTCGGGGTCGTAGAAGGCGTTCTTCCCGTCGCGGAAGAGGGAGAGGTGGGTGTGCATCCCGCTCCCGTTGATCCCCGCAATGGGCTTGGGCATGAACGTGGCGTGCAGGCCGTACCGGAGCGCGATGCGCTTTACGACGTACTTGAACGTGACGATGTTGTCGGCGGTGCGCAGCGCGTCGGCGTAGCGGAAGTCGATCTCGTGCTGGCTGGGGGCGACCTCGTGGTGGGCGGCCTCGACGTCGAAGCCCATCTTCTCCAGCGCCACGACGATCGCCTTGCGGGCCTCCTCCCCCCGGTCGAGGGGGTCCAAGTCGAAGTAGCCGCCCTTGTCGTGTAGCTCCAGGCAGGGGTGCCCCTCGGGGTCGCGGCGGAACAGGAAGAACTCCGCCTCCGCGCCCGCGTACATCGTGAAGCCCTCCTTCTGGGCCTCGGCGACCGCGCGCTTGAGGACGTAGCGCGGATCGCCCTCGAAGGGGCTTCCGTCGGGGCGCACGACGTCGCAGAGGATCCGGGCCGTGCGCCCGTTCTCCCCCTCTAAGCTCCAGGGGTGAATCGCAAAGGTCGTGGGGTCGGGCTTTAAGTACATATCCGACTCGGAGATGCGCACGAACCCCTCGATGGACGAGCCGTCGAAGGCGATGCCGTTCTCCAGGACGCTTTCCAGCTGCTGGACGGGAATCTCGACGTTCTTGGGGATCCCGAAGATGTCCGTAAACTGCAGTCGGATAAAGCCGATCTTCTCCGCTTCGACGGCCTCTAACACCCGCCGGGCTTCCTTCTCCACCAACGATCCCTCCAACGTTCTAAAAGTTGAATTTGGGCTCGGTGGCCCTGATCGCCATCGAATGGCCCCTTTATAGCAAAAACAGCCACAATTGTCAAGGGATCGTCTAG
>JALUUA010000199.1 GCA_027021605.1 Candidatus Bipolaricaulota bacterium
CGAGGGGGCCCACGAGGGCAAGGGGCTCGGGCACAAGTTTTTAAAGCACATCGAGCGCACCCGACTTTTGATTCACCTCGTGGACGTCTCGACCCCCGTGACGGGCCAGGGGCCCGATCCCCTGGAAGCGTATCGGGTCGTAAACCGCGAGATGGAGGCGTTCTCGCCCGAGCTGATGCGAAAACCGCAGATCGTCGTGGGCAACAAGATCGACCTCGTCCCCGACGAAGCGCTCTTAGAGGAGCTGAAGGAGCGCTTCCGCCGGGAGGAGGGGGTAGAGCTCCTGCTGATCTCCGCGGCCACGGGCCGGGGGGTGCGGGAGCTCACGCAGCTCTGCTACGAGAAGCTCACGGCCTTGGAGGAGGCGCTCCCCTCCGGGGAGCCCGCCGAGGCGCAGGAGGAGCCCAGGGCATCGAGGGGGGTAAGGGTCTACCGGCCGGAGCCGGAAGAAGAGGGGATCGAAATCGTGCGGGAGGGCCCGGGGCGCTTCCGGCTCGAGGGGCGGACGGCCCGGCGGCTCGCCCGCCTGCGCCTGGAGGAGCCCGACGCCCAGGAGTATTTGCAAGAACAGCTGGAGCGGCTGGGGGTCTTTCGCGAGCTTCGGCGCTGGGGGGCCAAGCGCGGCGACATTGTGGTGCTGGGCCACCGGGAATTTCAATTCGACCCGGACCCCGACGCGCCGCTTGCGGGGGCTTCGGCAGCTTCGGGTGCGGCGAAAGCGGAACCTTGACAGCGCGAAAGGGGTGTGGTATCTTGCGGCAAAAGCTCGTGTTGCACGAGAGGTCTGTTCGGTTCCATCGAGGAGGTCAGCATCGTTAACCGGCGGATTCGAATTCGGGTCAACGAGGGGATCCGGGCGGAGTCCGTTCGGGTCATCGACCCGGACGGGAAGCAGTTGGGGGTCATGCCCCTCAAACAAGCGCTGGAGGAGGCCCGCAGCCGCGGGCTCGATCTCGTGGAGGTGGCCCCGCAGGCCAGCCCGCCCGTCTGTCGCATTCTGGACTACGGGAAGTACAAGTACCAGCTGGAGAAGCGGGAGAAGAAGAAACATAAAGTGCAAAAGCTCAAAGAGATGCGCTTCACCTCCCAGATCGAGGAGCACGACTTCATGACCAAGGTGCGCCACATCCAGCGCTTCCTCCAGCACGGCGATAAAGTGAAGGTCACGGTCATCTTCCGCGGCCGGGAGATCGTCCACACGGACCGCGGGCGGGAGCTCTTGGATCGCCTGGTGGAGGCGACCCAGGGCTACGGCAAGGTGGACCAGCCGCCGACGATGCGGGGCCGCTCGCTCCAGATGCTCCTGGTCCCCACCGGGGAGCCGAAGGAGACGGCCCAGGGCCAAACACGGGGCCAAGGGCAGGGCTCCCCGGCGAACGCGAACCCAAACCCAAACCCGAACCCGAACGAGAAGGGTGCGGACAAATAACCCACGACGGACGCAAAGGAGAGGGAAGATGGCACGGCGGAAGAAGAAGACGCATCGCAGCCTGGCCAAGCGCGTCAAGGTCACCAAGACGGGGAAGATCTTGGGCGCGAAGACGGGCTACCACCACAAGAACGTCAAGAAGGGGAGCAAGCGCGTGCGCCGGGCCCGCCTAGGCATGCAGGTCAAGGGCCGGATGCGCAAGCGCTTCCTCCAGATGCTTTCAGCCTAATCCCCTACAGCACCGAGCGCGGAATGGAGGGAAGAGCGCATGAGGGTCAAGGGCGGAAACGTTCGCTTGAAGCGACGGAAGCGAATTCTCAAGTTGGCGAAGGGCTTTAAGGGCAAGCGGCACTCCTGCTACCGCATCGCCAAGGAACGGGTGATGAAGGCGCTCAAGAACGCCTACATCTCCCGGAGGCTGCGCAAGCGGGACTTTCGGCGACTGTGGATCCTGCGGGTGAACGCGGCCAGCCGCCAGCGGGGGCTCAAGTACTCGCAGTTCATCCACGGCCTAAGCCGCGCCGGGGTCAAGATCAACCGCAAGATGCTGGCGGATCTGGCCATCCGCGACGAGCAGGCGTTCGACGAGCTGGTCGAGCTGGCGAAGGCGAAGCTCTCCTAACCCCCTCGAACCCGACGGAGCGCACTGCGCCGCGATCTTCGCCCTGCACCCCGTCCGGGTGCGGGGCTTCTTGCTTTTTGCTTGCGTCGCTAGCCGAGCAGGCTCCGGACGCTGAGGGGATGGTGCTCGGCTATGAGATCGAAATGGCGATCGGCGTGCAGGAGGGAGCATTCGTGCTCCAAGGCCAGCGCTGCCTCCCGCATCGCCTCGAGGTCCTCCCGCGTCAGCGCTAGCTCGAAGCGCCCCAGCTTGGCCTGCAGGCGTTCGCGCCGCCTCCGGGCGACGACCTCCTCCAGCGCGCGGTGAACCGCTTCCCGCTTCGTCTTCACCCCCAGAAGCCTCATCGCTTCCCGCAGCAGCTCCTCATCTAATTCCAAGGTCGTCCGCATCTGCACCACCCCAAGGCATACTATAGCTCCAAAACATGTGCATCACAAATATGCAAACCCCGGGCACGAGCGGGGGCCCGCGCAGGGAGGGATCCAAGGGCGGAGTCCTTGAAGATCGCAACGGGACCCCGTACAATTCGCACCCGAGCCACGATGAACTTCCAAGATCTGCTTCTTAAGCTGCAGGAGTTCTGGCGGGCGCAGGGGTGCGTCTTAGAGCAGCCCTTCGACGTCGAGGTGGGAGCGGGGACGTTTCACCCCGCCACCTTCTTCGGGGTCCTGGGGCCGAAGCCCTGGAAGGTGGCCTACGTGCAGCCGAGCCGCCGCCCCACCGACGGGCGCTACGGCGACAACCCCATCCGAATGCAGTTTTACTATCAGTACCAAGTGATCCTGAAGCCCTCGCCCGACGACGTGCAGGATTTATATTTGCAATCCCTGGAGGAGCTGGGCATCGATCTCGCGAAACACGACGTCCGATTCGAGAAGGACGACTGGAAGAGCCCCACGCTGGGGGCCTCCGGGCTGGGGTGGCAGGTCGTTTTAGACGGCCTGGAGATCTCGCAGTTTACGTACTTTCAGCAGATGGGCGGCTTCGAGCTGGACCCCATCTCGTGCGAGCTCACCTACGGGACGGAGCGCATCGCCATGGTCCTCCAGGGGGTCGAGACCGTCTGGGACCTCCGCTGGAACGACGACCATACGTACGGGGAGCTGAAGCTGCCCCAGGAGCGGGAGGGGTGTCGCTACAACTTCGAGGCGGCGGACGTCTCGATGCTCCTTGCGCTCTTCGAGATGCACGAGCGGGAGTGCAAGCGCCTGGTGGGGGAGGGGCTCGTCTTCCCCGCGTACGAGCACTGCGCCAAGTGCTCGCACCTCTTTAACTTGCTGGACGCCCGGCGGGCGATCAGCACCACGGAGCGGGAGCGCTTCATCCGGAGGGTGCAAGACCTGGCGCGGGCGTGCGCGAAGGCGTACGTGGAGAGGTACTGCGAACAGCCCGCAGAAGTCGCCGCTTAAGGGTACGACGATCGCCCTTTTTTACGACTCCAAAGCGCTAAGCGAGGAGACGGAACGTGCAGGATTTTTTGCTCGAGGTCGGCGTAGAGGAGATCCCCCCGCGGGAGGCCCCGCGCCTGGCGGAGCAGCTGCGCCTCGCTGCCGAGGAGCTCCTTCGCCAGGAGCGCCTCGACTTCGAGGCCACCGTCGCCCATCACACCCCCCGGCGCCTGGTGTTGCTCGTAAAGGGCCTGGCCGAGGAGCAGCGGGCCGCCCAAGAGGAGATCCGCGGGCCCTCCAAGCGAGTCGCCTTTGATGAGGAGGGGAACCCCACCAAAGCGGCCCTGGGGTTCGCCCGCAGCCGCGGCGTCGCCGTGGAGGACCTCGTCGTCAAGGCGACGGACGAGGGGGAGTACGTCTTCGCCGTGAAGGAAACCCCCGGGCGCCCCACCCCCGAGGTCCTGCCCGAGCTGCTCCCGAGGGCTCTCAAGCAGCTGGCCCCCTCGGAGACGATGCGCTGGGACGACTCGGGCCTGCGGTTCATCCGCCCCATCCGCTGGCTCTTAGCACTCTACGGGGAGGAGCCCATCCCCTTCGCGTACGGGCGGGTCGCCTCGGCCCCCCGAACCCGGGGCCATCGCTTCTTGGGAAGGGCTGAGATCCCCGTCTCATCCGTGCCGCAGTACTTTGAGGCCCTCCGGGAGAACGGGGTCCTCCTCGACCCGGAGGAGCGCCGCGCCCGCATCGAGGAGGCCCTCCGGGAAGCCTCCCAAAGGATCAAGGCCCACCCCCTGCGCCGCGAGGACCTTCTGCAAGAAATCACAAACAATCTGGAGCACCCGACGCCCGTGCTGGGGGAATTTTCCAAAGATTTCCTCGAGCTGCCGCGCGAGATCATCGAGACGACCCTCATCGAGCACCAGAAGTTCGTGCCGTTTTCGGTGGGGGAGAAGGCCGCCCCCTACTTCGTGGGCTTCCGCGACGGCCCCGAGGACCGGGACGGCACCGTCCGCCGCGGGTACGAGCGCGTGGTGCGCGCCCGGCTTACGGACTCCGTCTTCTTCTTTCATGAAGACCGCAAGCTGTCGCTGGCCGAGCGGGCCCAGGGGCTCAAGGCCGTCATCTTCCAGGAGCAGCTGGGCACCATCTGGGACAAGGTCGAGCGGATGCGCCGCTTCGGCGCGGCGATCGCCGAGCGCCTCGCCCTCACGGAAGAGGAGCGCGAGGCCGTCGACCGCACGATCTATCTGTGCAAGGCGGATCTCCTCACGGCCATGGTGGGGGAGTTCCCCGATCTGGAGGGGATCGTGGGCGGGATCTACGCCCGGCTCGACGGCGAGCCCGAGCCCGTCTGGAAGGGCATCTACGAGCACTACCTCCCCAAGGCCGCCGGAGACCCCTTGCCCCAGAGCCCCACGGGGCTCGTAGCGAGTTTGGCGGACAAGCTCGACACGGTGGTGGGCTCGCTGCTCTTGGGCGAGGAGCCCACGGGCTCGCGCGACCCCTTCGGGCTGCGGCGCAAGGCCAACGGCGTGATCCGCCTGGCCATGGAGAAAGAACTGGACCTCGACTTCTTCGAGCTCATTCGCGAGCTGGAGGGCCTGTACGCGTTCCTGCGGCGCCGTGAGCCGCTCGAGCGCGTGGAGGGGTTCTTCTTGGAGAGGTTGGCCGCGGAGCTGCGCGACGACTATAACGTCGCCTACGACGTGGTGAACGCCGTGGTGGCCGTCCGAGATGGGAACTTCTATCGTGCGTACAAGCGCGCCCGCAGCCTGGAGGCGATTCGGGGGGAGGCGGAGTTCGAGGCTTTGGTGCTGGCGTTCTCGCGGGTGGCGAACATCCTGAAGGGCCAGACGGCCCGCAGCTTCGACCCCCAGCGCTTCCAAGACGACGCCGAGCGCGACCTGTGGCGGGCCTACCTCAAGGCCGAGGGGCACATCAAGAAGCTCCTCCCCTCGGGGGATTACGACGGGATCCTCGAGAGGCTGCGGACCCTCAAGGACCCCATCGATCGCTTCTTCGACGAGGTGCTGGTGATGGCCCCCGACCCGCTGCTGCGCCAGAACCGCCTGGGGCTCCTCGCCAAGGTCCGGGAGCTCTTCCTGACGGTGGGGGACCTCTCGCAGATCGTCGTGGAAGGAGAATAGAGAGAGATGCCCACGGTCTCGATAAACGGCTCCGAGGTGTACTACGCGAGGGCGGGGGAGGGCCCGCCCGTGTTGTTCGTCCACGGCTCCGGCGGGGACTACACGATCTGGGGCCATCAGCTCGAGGGGCTCAAGGACGCGTTCACCGTGGCCGCGTTGGACTTAAACGGCCACGGCAAGAGCCCCCGGCGCGAGGGCGACGGCCTTAGGCTCTACACGGAGGACGCCCTCTCGGTGTTGAGCGCCCTGGCCGAGGAGGTCGGCCCCGTGGTGCTGCTGGGGCACTCCCTGGGCGGGGCGGTTGCGCTGAACGTTGCGTTGCAGAAGCCCCCCGGGCTGAGGGCGCTGGGGCTGATCGGGACGGGGGCCAAGCTGCGGGTCCACCCCGACATTTTACGGGCCATTGACGAGGACCTCGAGCGCGCGGTGGAGCAGATCTTGCGCTGGGCCTTCGCCCCGAATCCCCCCGCAGAGCTCTATCAGAGGGCCAAGGAGCAGATGCTGCGCAACGGCCAGGCCGCGCTCAGCCGGGATTTCCGCACGTGCGACGCCTTCGACGTGATGGACCGCCTCGGGGAGATCGAGGTCCCCACCTTGGTGGTCGTGGGCCGGGAGGATAAACTCACGCCCGTCAAGTACTCCGAGTACCTGCGGGACCGCATTCCAAGTGCTATACTCGAGGTGATCGAGGGGGCCGGGCACATGGTGATGGTCGAGCGGCCCGAGGCCCTCAACGAGGCGATTCGCAAGTTTGTGAGCGCTCTTACTCGCAACGCAAAAGGAGGCTAGCCCCATGTCGCTCGTGATCACGCAGGCGTGCATCGGCACCAAGGCCACCGAGTGCGAGAAGGTCTGTCCCGTGGATTGCATCCACCCCAAGGAGGGGGAGCCGGGGTTCGAGGAGGTCGAGCAGCTCTACATCGACCCGAAGACGTGCATCAACTGCGGGGCCTGCATGGCCGTCTGCCCCGTGCGGGCCGTCTACCCCGAGGAGGACGTGCCGGGCCCCTTCCGGATGTTCATCGAGAAGAACGCCGACTTCTACCGCATGAGCCTGGAGGAGTTCCACCGGAAGTGGCCCGTGGGCAAGAGCAAGGAGCTGCTCAAGCAGTGGATGGCCAAGCAGAAGCAAGCCCAGCCGTCGCCTCAGCCGCAGCCCCCACAGCCGCCGGAAGCCCGGCCGTCGCAGTAGCGCCGTACGTAGGCCCCCGGACAAAGGGGCCCTAAGGTCCCGCGCGGCGACGGGCTACAGATCGAGGAACTCCACCTGCTCGTCGGGCTCCTTGCCCACATCGACCCAGGCCACCGACCCGCTGACGAGGCGTCCCGGGTTGACCACCAGGGTGTGGGCCACGCGCTCAGCCCCCCGATGCTCCGTCTCGCCGCCGACGGCGCAGAGGAAGGGGTGGTAGCTGTCGATGAGCTCCGTCACGATGGGGTTCCCCTCGTCGCCGCCCAAGCGCCCCGTGGGCGGCTGGGCCAGAAGGAGCACCTTCCGGGGTTGCTCCGCGCGCCAGAGGCCCCGCAGGAAGTACTCCGCCGTGGCGCGGGCCACCCGGACGGCGGGCTCCCCGCTCTCGTCGGCAAGGGTGATCTCCCCGCCGATCCCGCTTACGGCAAGGTCCTTATCGGTGACGAGCGAGGCGTGGACCACGTGGACGCCGGGGTGCTCGACCTCGGCGTTCATCCCCACCCTCAAGAACTCCCGCAGCGGGGCGTCCGCGGGCCCCGGGATCACCGCCGCGAACGCGCCCGTCTTGCCCAGCGCCTGGAAGAAGCGCTCCATAAAGATCAGATCCTCCTTGAGGCGCTCCTCGGCCGCTTGGGGGTCGCGGGCCGCCTCGGCCCGGGCCGCGGGGTCCACAATGCCGCCCACGAAGAGGATCGCGTCCGGCCTGCGCTCCTGGGCAAGCTGCGCAAGCCCTTCTAGGGCCTTCGCGTTCCCATGAAGCCGTCCGCACACGAGGAAGGTCCGCATGCGCATCACCTCCTTCGACGGTTTTCCGAAACGCCGGATGCGCTCGACTGGAATGGGGTCCGGGGAGCCGTTCCGGGGTCGTCAAGCGAAGAAATTATAACGAGGCACGAAAATTCCTTCAAGGATTCGAGCGATTCGGCCCCCGCCGCCCCGCCCCCGCCCTTGCCCCCGACTACTGCTGGGGGGTGTAGTCCACCGTCACGCCGCGCTGGATCAGGGCCTGGATGTTCTGCATGTCGTCGGAGCCGGGGGTGAGGTCGAGCAGGTTGTACCGCAGGTCCACGTAGTCCCCGCTGCCCAGGCCCGGGTTGTTCACCAGCGGCGTGATGTCGGTGACCTCGTTCCAGTCCATCTCCAGCCGCTCCAAGTTCGTGAAGTCCTCGAGGACGCCGATATCGGTGATGTCGTTGGCCCCGATCTCCAGAATGGCGATTTGGGTGAGGGGAGCCAAGGCGCTGATGTCGGTGATGTTGTTGTAGGTGAGGTCCAACCGGGAGAGCTGGGTCAAGCTCTGCAGGTGCACCAAGTCGCCGTTGTCAACCCCGTTCCCGGGGATGTAGAGCTCGACGAGGTTGACGAGGTTGGCCAGGGGACTGTAATCCGTGATGCCGGGGTTGGCCCAGAGGTTCAGCACCTCCAGCTGGGTGAGGTTCCCCAACGGCGCGATGTCCGTGATGTTGTTCTGCGCAAGCAGCAGCTTTCTTAAGTTGGTGAGGCCCCCAAGGGGGGCGATGTTGTCAACGTTGTTATAGCTGAGGAGCAGCTCCTCAAGCTGCCCAAGCCCGGCAAGGGGAGCGAGGTCTGCGATGTTGTTGTGCTCAAGGTTCAACGCCTTCAGCTTCCCGAGGTTTGAAAGCGCGGATATGTCTGTAATATTGTTGGCATCCAGGCGAAGCTGCTCCAGCTGAGTGAGGTTCGCAAGGGGGGACACGTCGCTGATGGCGTTCGCCGCTAGATGGAGCGTCTCCAGTTGGACGAGGTTGGCCAGCGGGCTGACGTCCGTGATGTCGTTGTTTTGGAGATAGAGCACCTTGAGTTGACTGAGGTTGGCCAGCGGCCCGATGTCGCTGATGGCGTTTGTGGCCAAGCCCAGGGTCTCCAGCTGCGTGAGCCCCGCGAGCGGGATTATATCTGTAATGTTATTCTCACCGATATTAAGAACCTTTAAGTTCGTAAGACCGGCTAGAGGGTTTAGGTCGCTGATGTTGTTGGTAAAGGCTTGAAGTATTGTTAAGCCGCTCAACCCGGAAAGCGGGCTCAGGTTGCTGACGTTGTTTTCCGCTATGTTAAGGTACCACAACCACGAAAGGGCGCTCAACGGGCTCAAGTCGTTGATGTTGTTATCCATGAGATTGAGGGAAATCAGGCTCCGCAGGTGCTCGATGCCGGAGAGGTCTGAAATGCCTCGCGATGGGGCTTTCAGGCTGACGAGCCCGATGAAATCGCAGTCCGTAAGGGGGCCC
>JALUUA010000200.1 GCA_027021605.1 Candidatus Bipolaricaulota bacterium
GCCCCGGGGATCGAGGGCGGGAAGTAGCTGAGCACCTTGTAGACCGCCGTCTGCGGGTTGCTGATCAGCAGGTTGATGAGCGAGAGGGGGAGCACCGCCGGGAGGACCACGAGGAGGCTTTGGGTCTGCTGGCCGCTGAAGACGTCCGTCATGGTGGAGCCCATCGCCGCGGAAAACGACGCGATAAACAGGTACCCCAGCACGAAGAAGGCCACGAACAGGAGGAGCTTCCCCCAGGGCATGTACGAGAGCAGCAGCCCCAACAGGGGCCAGGTGGGCAGCCCCCAATAGGGCCCCACGACGAGGAGCAAGCTCAACCCCACGGCGACCCAGATGGCGGCCTGGACCAACCCCAGGGCCCCGAAGGCGAGGATCTTGCCCGCGATCAGCTCCCGGGGGGTGATCGCGGCTAAAATGCGCTCCACCATGCGGCTCTGTTTTTCGCGAATGACGTTCTGGAGCACGAACGTCCCCGAGAAGAGCACCACGAACAGGAAGACAAAGGCGATGGCTCCCGCAAGCAGGGTCGGCAGGAGTCGATCCAGCCCCACGCCGAACCGCGATTGCAGCAGGGGCTCCAGCAGCTCCTTCAGGTCCTCCGGGGTAGAGGCCAAAAGCGGGGGAAGGCCCTCCCGCAGCTCCGGGGTCACCAGCGCCATCGTCACGAACGTGGAGCCCAACAGCAGCAGCGGGAAGAGGGTCGTAAGGAGGAGAAACTGCCGGTTGCGCAGGGTGCCCAGAAACTCCCAGCGGGCGACCTTCCACGCTCGGCTTCCCAATCCCAACCTCTCGGTGATCATAGTTCGCGCACGACCTCCACGAAGATGCGATGGAGCGAGGGCTTCGTGATGCAGATCTCCTCCACGTCTACCCCCAGATCGCGATCCCCCATCAGGTCGTTGACCCAGAGCTCGAGGAACGCCTGGGGCGGGACGTCCTTGGGGAGGAGGAGCTCCGCCCCCCCGGCGTCGAGGGCGAGCACCTTTGCGGGGCAGGCGGCCTCGATCCGGCGGCGCAGCTCCTCCGGGAGGCGGCAGCGGGAAAAGCGCAGTTGCACCACCCTCATCCCGTGATCCTGCTTGATGTGTTCGAGATCTCCGTAGAGCACCCGCCGGCCCTTGTGGATGAGGAAGACCCGATCGCACAGGGTCTCCACCAAGTTCATCTGGTGCGAGGAGAGGAGCACCGTCATCCCCTCGCGGGCCAGCCCGCGGATGAGCTCCAAAAAGAGATCCTGACTCGGGGGATCGAGGCCGGAGAAGGGCTCATCGAGCACCACCAGCTCGGGCTCGTGGAGCACCGCGGCGATGAACTGCACCTTCTGCTGCATCCCCTTGGAGAGCTCCTTGAGGCGACGGGCGTAGTGCTCTCGGAGGTCTAAGCGCTCGAGCCAGGAGAGGGCCCGCTCGCGGGCGCGCCGGGCGTCCATCCCGTGAAGGCTTGCCAAATAGAGCAGCGTCTCCCCCACCCGGCGGTCCTCATACAGTCCGCGCTCCTCCGGGAGGTAGCCCACCCGCTCCTTGGGCAATCCTCGGTGCCCATCGTTGGCAGCGACGGAGTTGCCATAGAGGATGCGCCCGGCGTCGGGCCGGAAGATCCCCAGGATCATTCGGATCAGGGTGGTCTTCCCCGCCCCGTTCGGCCCTAAGAGCCCGAAGATCTCGCCCCTTCGCACCTCGAAGGAGACGCCGTCGACGGCCCGCACCCCGTCGAACTGCTTGGTGACCTCCTCGACCTTCAACAGGGGGGAGTCAGCGGTCATGGCGGGAGCGCTTCAGCAGGGCCTCCGGGGACGTCCCCAGCAGCTCGGCCAAAACCGTGAGGACGAGGGGAGCGGCTCCGGCCAGAGCCACTCGGCCTTGAGGCGAAAGCCGGGGACCACCTCCGAAGCGTAATAGCCTTCGGCATCGGGCTCTACGGGGCGATACCGCCCGCGCCCGTCGAGGCGGTT
>JALUUA010000201.1 GCA_027021605.1 Candidatus Bipolaricaulota bacterium
GAAGCCGCACGCGAAACGTGTTTTCGATGTCGTCCCGATCGCCGCGGGTGAGCGAGAAGCGTCCGCACATCGCAGGGCGATTATCCCAAGCGCCCCCCACGGGTGCCAGCCTTCCCCCTCCAAAGGGACAATTACGCCTTTGTCAGGGGTAATCCCGCCCACTCATTCCCGGGGAATCCCGGTATAACGAGAATTCGGCACAGGGGAAGAACGAAGATGCCGATCTCGACACGAACGCAAGCGCCGAGGCCCATGACAGAGCCGGAGCCCCTTTACGATCGCCCCTTTCTGAACGCGCTGCGGAGCTACCTCCGCCACCGGGAGGACGGGGGACGCGACTCCTTGGCGTACGTCCACGCGCGGCGCGAGCTGGTCCAGTTCGTCCCCCGCCGCGGACGGTGGTTTCTGTGTGAAATTGAGGGCCGAAGCTACGCCGTGCGGGTGCTCAAAAGCGGGCGCATCGAGGTGATGCGGAGCATCTTCGATTCCGACCGCGACGACGGCCCCTAGCGCCCGCGCACGTGTAGCCGGGGGAACCCCCGGCGCAGGACCTCCCGGGGCGGGGGCGGGAGTGCGCCGGAGGTCCCGAAGGCCCACGCGCGGAAGAGGGCGTGCCACCCCTCCAGCTCGGGGACGAAGCGCTCCAGGTCCAAGCGAAGGTAGCGCCCCACGTAGGGCCGAAGCTGCGGGAACCCCCGCTCCAGGACGCGGGCGGCCCCCTCGAAGTTCCCCCGCTCCGCGTGGTAGAAGGCCACCGCCGCCTTGATGAGCCCCTGATAGAGGTCTTTGAGAGGCTCCTCCTCCGCGCGCCACAGGTCTTCCAAGACCTCGTGGCACTCGAAGTACTCCCCCGCGTTGAAGAGCCGAACCCCCTCCGCCAGCGGCTCGTTCCACTCCCAGGCCCAGGGGGCCTCCTCCGTTGCTTTGTCTTGCTTGGGGTGATGGGAACTCATCCCGGCAGAAGAAGGGGAAGGATCACACAGCGGCTTGCGTATCGCAGGCCCCAAGGGGGGCAAGATCAAGACTGAGATCGAGAGGACGCCCCCGCTCGCGGGCCAGCTCCACCAGCCTAGGGGGCAGCGAGAACGCCTTGACGTTCTCCTCCACCGCCGTGAGCTCCTCCACGCGCTCGGCTCCCAGCTCTTTGAGTTTGTCCACAACCTCGCGGACCAACGGCTCCGGCGCCGAGGCCCCCGACGTCACCCCCACCGCTCGAACGCCTTTGAGCCACTGGGGATCGATCTCGCGGGCGAAGTCGACGCGATGGGCCCGGGCCCCGTGCTTTTGGGCGATCTCCCACAGGCGCGTGGTGTTCGAGCTCTGCTCCGAGCCCACCACGATCACGACCTCGCAGCGCCGGGCCAGCTCCTTTACGGCCCTCTGGCGGTTGTCCGTGGCGTAGCAGATGGTGCTGTTCCCCATCGGCGGCTCCTCCATCGCGGGAAAGCGCCTCCTTAGCGCCTCGCGGATCTCCCGGGTGTCGTCCACGGAGAGGGTTGTCTGCGTTACACACGCCACCCGCTCGGGGTCGGGGACCTCCAACGTTTGTGCTTCCTCCACGGTCTCGATGAGAAAGCGCTGCTCAGGCGGGATGTTCCCCAAGATGCCGCGGGGCTCGGGGTGGTCGCGGTGGCCGATCACCACGACGCTGTAGCCCTTCCGGGCGAAGCGCTTCGCCCAGTTGTGGACGTTGGTGACGAGCTTGCAGGTGGCGTCGATCACGTCGATGCCCCGCTGTCGGGCCTTCTCGTAGTCCTCGGGGGGCGAGCCGTGGGCGGAGAACACCGATATAGATCCCTCGGGGATCTCCTCGACTTTCTCAACAAAAACAACACCTCGGCGCTCGAAGCCTTCAATGACGAAGCGGTTGTGGACGATGGCGTGCTTGACGTACAGGGGCGGGCCCACCAGCTCCAGCGCG
>JALUUA010000202.1 GCA_027021605.1 Candidatus Bipolaricaulota bacterium
GGGCCTCGAGCCGCGTCCCCGTCTTTGTCCCTGCTGCCCCTGCCTCTGCCCCCACCCTCGTTTCCGTTGCCCGTCGGTGCGGCTCCACTTATACTGGAGCCGCGCGCGGGCGCGCAACCGGACGATGCGACAAGACGGTAGGGGGGTGGAGGGCAGGCGATGCCGAAGGCGATCTACCCCGGGAGCTTCGATCCCATTACGTACGGCCACATCGACGTGGTCCAGCGGGCCCGCAAGATCTTCGACGCGCTGGTGGTGGCCGTGGTGACGAACCCCAACAAGCAGACGCTCTTCTCGCTGGAGGAGCGCAAGGCGCTCTGTGAGCAAGCCCTTCGGGAGGCGGGCTTGGGCGATGTCCCCGTGGTCACCTGGGACGGGCTGGTGATCGAGTGCGCAAAGCGCTACGGCGCGATCGCGATCGTGCGCGGGTTGCGGGCCAACTCCGACTTCGAGCGCGAGTTCCAGATGGCGCTCACCAACCGGGATCTTAACGGGGAGATCGAGAGCGTCTTCTTCATGACCAGCGGGGAGTACTCCTTCTTGAGCTCGAGCATCGTAAAGGAGATCAAGAGCTTCGGGGGCGACGTCTCCCGCTTCGTCCCCCGCGCGGTGGAGGAGGCCCTGGAGGGGAAGCTGCGACCCCCCAAACCCAAGCGATGAAGGAGCGCATCCTCGAACTCACGCGGGCCCTCGTGGAGATCCCCACCCCCACGGGGATGGAGGAAGCCCTGCACGCCCCCATCGCCGAGGTGCTGGAGGGCTGCGGCTTTGCCGTGACGCTCCAGCGGACCAGCGTCGGGCGGCGCAACCTCTTAGCCAAGCGGGGCGAGAGCCCCCTGCTCATCGTCACGCACTTGGATACGTTCCCCGCCTACACCCACCCGGAGCCCTATCGCCTGCGCCGGGAGGGCGAGGAGCTAATCGCCCGCGGGGTGCTCGACGTCAAGGGCCAGATCGCGGCCCTGCTGGCCGCCGTCGAGCGCTGCGGGCACCCCGTGCAGATCGCCCTGGTGGTGGACGAGGAGCGCTTCGGTACGGGCTCGCGCGAGCTGGCCGTCGACCCCCACGTACGGGGCGCCGTGGTCTTGGAGCCGACGAAGCTGCATCCGGCCCCCGCCCAGGCCGGAGCGGTGGATTTTACGGCCATCGTCTACGGCCGGGCGGCCCACGGGTCGGTGCCCCAGCGGGGCGAGAGCGCCATCCTCAAGGCGTTCGAGCTGATCCAGGCCATCGAGGTGCTCCCCTTCATGCGCGCCCAGCACCCCCTCTTCCCCGACGGCCCGAGGGTGACGGTGGGCACCATCCAGGGAGGCTTCGAGCCCATGGTCGTCCCCAACACCTGCCGCCTCGAGGCCGACGTGCGCTTCCTCCCCGGCGTCGAGCTCGAGGCAGCCCTGCAGGAGCTGACCCGCTGCCTGCGGTCGTTCGGGACGGAGTTCATCCTGGGGGACGCCGACCCGCCCTTCGAGATCGCCCCGGAGGAGCCCGTCTACCGCCTGCTGGCGCGGGCCGTGGCGGACGCACTGGGCGAGGGGCGCCCGCCGGTGGGGATGCCGAGCTGGACGGACGCGGCCAACCTCGTGCAAAAGGGGATCCCCACGGTCGTCTTCGGGGCGGGGGATCTGGCCGTGGCCCACTCCGACCGCGAGGCCGTCCCCTTAAGCGAGCTGGAGGCCCTGGCCCGCGTGCTGAGCCGCCTGATGGGGTTGGCCGCAGCCCCGGAGGGCTGGGAGGAAAGCTAGAGATCCTTGAGCATCTTGGTCCAACGCTCGTAGCGGGAGTCCTCGCGGTAGCCCCGCTTTTTATAGATCTCGAGCGCCCGGCGGTTCCCGCTGCCCACCCAGAGCTGGATCTTCGCGCAGCCCTTGGATTTCGCGTATTGTTCGGCATGGTCGAGCAGCAGGCGCCCCAAGCCGTGTCGCTGGTAGTCGGGGTCAACGGCGATCTCGATGATCTCCGCCCGCCGGGCCCGCCCCTCCCCCCAGGTGTGGACGGAGACGAAGCCCACGACCTCCCCATCCGCCTCGAGGACGAAGAACCCCTCCGGCTCCTCCTCGTAGGCCCAGCTGAGATATTCGCGGGTGTACTTCTCCCGCTCCTCGGGGGTCCAGTGGCTCTCGTAGGCGTACGGCTCCAGGCCCCGGTACGCCCGGTGGTAGATCCGCTCGATGGCCGGGAAGTCCCCCGGGGTGGCCGGGCGGATCGAGGTTCGCGGCCCCCCCGTCCCCTCGCGTGCGTTGGCGCCCTCGGATTCCGCTGGCATGGCAGACGATCACCCGGGATTTGTGCTGCAGCGCGTTACGGTACGGGAGCGGGTGCGGGGGCGGGTTCCTCGGGGGTCCGCACGCGGGCCCCCAGGTTGTACCCCAGGGTCGCCCCCAAGGCGCTCACGAAGGGGACGGCGACCAGGGCCATCCCGAGGATGGCGGTGTCGTTCCCCTGGGTGGCCTCGCTCACCAGGGCGAGGACGAACGCCCCCGCCCCGAAGCCCAGGGCCGCCCCAAGGGCGCTCAGGAAGACGTTGCCCCGCACCCCCAGCGCGTTGCCCGTGAGGCTCACGCCGAGGGTCGCCCCCACGGGCACCCCCAAGCCGTAGCCGTAGATGCCCAAGATCGCGCAGATGAGCGAACCCCAGCCCGTGGTGTCCTCCCCGGAGCCCATGCACAGGGCGAACGTGCCGAAGAACCCGAGCACGCCCCCCGCCGCACCCCCCAGCGTGCCCATGAGGATCTCCAGGGGAACGGCCTCGCCGGGGCTTTGTACCCGCGCTTGGGCGTACGCCCCCCGGGGGGGCACGCTCGCCCCGATGAGGGCTGCGATCAGCAGCGCCACCCCGACGGCCTTGCCCGCCCGGACCCTGCGCGCGGGGGGGAACCCCGTCGCCGCTTTCGTCTTCGTCGTCATTCGCTATGCACGCTCCTTCGGAAGCTCGGTGGGCTCCCGCTCTCGGGAAGGGGAAGGGGAAGGGACCGGGGCGGCGGGAGCGCCCCGGAGCTGAGGTTCCGCCCGAGTGGCCCGAATCACGAGGATCATCGCGGTGGTGATGAGCCCAAAGGCCGTAAGGGCCAAGAAGGGGATGGTGATGAACCCCAGCCAGTTGATGTACTCCACGGTGCAGGAGACCCCCACGGCGCAGATCGCGGGGTTCCCAAATCCGGGGACCTTCTGCTCGAGGTAGTGGTAGAGCGAGATGCTCCCGCCCACGATCGTCAACGGGAGCACGTAGCCCGCGATGCGGGTATCCATGCGGTAGCTGGCGATCCCCAGCACGAAGACCAGGGGGTACATGAAGATCCGCTGGAACCAGCAGAGCTTGCAGGGGATAAACCCCATGACCTCGCTGAAGTAGAGGCTCCCCCCGGTGGCGACGATCGCCACCAGCCAGGCGAAGTAGAGGCCGTACGTCCTCACCTGTTCCCTCATTGCGCCGCGGGCTCGACCTCCTCGAGTTCCCGCTCGATGCGGGCCTTCAGGCTGGAGTACGGCCCCCAACGATCCAGCTTCTCCCCGTTGAGGAAGAGCGTGGGAGTGCCTCGAACCCCGAGGTTCCGTCCCAGCTGTCTATCCCTTTCCACAACGTCCCGATATCTCTCCTCCTCTACGCATTGGGCGAAATCCTCCTCATCGATGTCAAAGATGGGGTCGACATAATCCCGGACGATCTCCTGGAGGCGGCTCAGGGTGGCCCAGCGTTGGGATTCCGGTCCCTGATAGGTGTACATCGCGTCGTAGTAGGCCCAGAACGCCCGCTCGTCTTGACGGAACAAGCACTCTCCCGCCACGGCTGCGGTGTAGGAGTCCTCCCCCAGCGGGATGGGGAAGTTCATGAAGACGAGCCGCATCTTGCCCAACCCGATGAAGTCCTCCCGCAAGTTGTAAAAAGCGAGCTCGTGGAAAGCCTTGCAGGCGGGGCACTTAAAGTCCGCGAACTCCACAAGGGTGATGGGCGCGTTGGGATCCCCTAAGGAAGGCCGGGTTTCCAGGTACTCTTCGAAGTTCCCTACGTCCTCCTGGTCGGCAGGGCTCGTCGGCGAGTCCCGGTCGGTGAAGAGGGACACCGCCACCAAAATGAGCACGACAGCCAGCACCCCGATCCCGGTGTACATGGTGAGCCGCTGCACGTGGTCCGTGCGATCCTTCTTGTCCGGCATCGTCGGTTTACCTCCCCCTTCGGGATAGTCTTAAGGAACCCTTCTCAATCCCGGTTGTGCGCAAGACGGCATCAGTATACACCGCTCCGAATTCGGGCTCCAACGCGCCGCTAGGGGTGGGAGGTCCGAGGGGCGCGACCCCGCCGCGCGAGGACCTGCCCCAGGATCCCGAGGGCGGCGAGCCCGGCCAGGCCGAGCAAGAGCCACCCCACCCAGGAGAATCCTCCGTCCCCGTGGGAGCCGGGGACGACCTCCAGGGCGAACTCGGCCGTGACGGGCTCCCGGCCCGCCCGCGCGATCTCGGCCTGCAAGGTCCAGTCGCCCGGCTCGGGAAGCTCCACCCGGCCCACGTACTTGCCCGATCCCTCGTGTTGCAAGACGACGTTGCCCCCGGGGCGGTCCCCCCGCAGCAGAAGGGCCTCGATGCGGGCATCCACGACGGGCGCGTAGTCCCGGGCGATGTCCTGGACGTAGAGGCGGATCTCGTAGCGGCCGGGCACCGGACCCTCGTCGAGGTGATCCCGATCGCCCTCGCCCTCCTGGGCTGGGGACATCTCCAGCGTGACGTTGAGGTCGCCGACCCGCAGCGCGCGGTGGGCGAGGGCCTCGGGCGCCGAGAGCCCAAGGAGCAGCAGGGATAGGGCCACAAGAACCCGGATCGGTTGCGGAGCTTGAGGCTTCACGATCTCTCCCCCTCGGTCGATGGGCTGTGGCGGCCAGTGTAGCCGATGGGGAGCGGTTCCTCACCCCGGGCTTCGCCCTCGGGGCGGATCGCTCCGCTTTGACAGCCCGATCGGGGCGCTCTAGCATGGTCCCCGTAGTCTGGGGTAGTCTGAAAAGGGAGGTTTTCGTGAGGGAGCTTCTCCGCGGCATCCGGGTGCTGGACCTTACGCGCCTTTTGCCGGGGCCGTACGCGACGCTGCTCTTGGCGGACCTGGGCGCCGAGGTGATCAAAGTGGAGGAGCCTCGGGTGGGCGATCCCGTCCGCTGGGTGCCGCCCCTCGTTGAGGGCAGGAGCGCCCGGTTTGAGGCGCTCAACCGCAACAAGAAGAGCCTCACGCTCGACCTCAAACGGCCCGAGGGCCGCGCGATTTTCTATAAACTCGTTCAGCGGGCGGACGCGGTCGTCGAGGGCTTCCGGCCCGGCGTCGCGGAGCGCCTGGGGATCGACTACGAGCGCGTTAAGGCGATCAACCCCTCGATCGTCTACGGTTCCCTCTCGGGTTACGGGCAGACGGGGCCCCATCGGGAGCACGTGGGGCACGACATCAACTACGTCGCCCGGGCCGGGCTGCTCAGCCTGACGGGCCATCCCGAGCCCACGATCCCCGGCGTCCCCGTGGCAGACCTGGCGGGCGCGACGTTCGCGGCCTTCTCCCTCGTGAGCGCCCTCCTTGCGCGGGAGCGGGACCCGGAGAGCAGGGGGGCGTATTTGGACGTCTCGCTCACGGACGCGGTGGTCTCGTGGCTCTCCCTCCACCTCGCCGAGACCCTGACCACGGGGCAAGCGGTGCGGCCCGACGAGCAGGTGCTCACGGGGGCTTATCCCTGCTACGCGCTCTACGAGACGAAGGACGGGCGCTGGCTGGCCGTCGGGGCTTTGGAGGAGAAGTTCTGGCGGCGCTTGTGCGAGGCGCTGGGGGTGCCCGAATTCGCCTCCCAGCAGTTCAACCCTCACAAGAAGGGGGAGATCTTCGCGAGGCTGCGCGAGATCTTCCGCCGGAGGCCCCTGGAGGAGTGGTTGGAGGTGCTGGATCCCAAGGAGATTCCCATTGCCCCGGTGCTCGATCTCGGAGAGGTCGCCCAAAGCGAGCACGTCCGGGCGCGGGGGCTGCTTGCGCCGCCGGGGGTCGCGTTTCCCGTACACATCTCCCCGGGGGAACGGGGGGAGGATCGCCCGGCTCCCGCACTGGGGGAGCACACGCAAAGCGTGCTCGAGGAGCTGGGGTACTCCTGCGACCGGATTCAGAAACTCCGGGAGGGAGGGGTCATTTAGGGCAAGAGGGCAAGCCTAGTCGGGCCAGGTCTGTTCCAGCGCTTCCATTTCCCGGAGAAGATCCTGAATTTTCATCTGCAACCACTCGAGGAGCACGGCAGTCTGAGCCCAATGCTCCACGTAGCCCTCACTTCCCGGCGGCTTTGTTTGGAGGGCCTGTCGTTCCCGCTCCAAGCGTGCGCCCAGCTCGGCTATCTCTCCTAGAAGGGTTTGCACCGTGGCGGAGGTCCACCGAGCCGTTCCCGTTGTCTTGACGCGTGCCATCGTTACCCTCGCTTTCTCCGATGCTGCAGGCGGCGCTCGAGCTTCTCGATCTGAGCCCGAGCGAGCATTGTCTTTTTCCGGTTTAAAATATCTCGATGGAAAGAATCGCGCAAAGTGTGGATTGTCGCGTGAGATCCCGACGTGGTATAACAGAGCACCGAGCGGAAGGTGAAGAACATGCTGGATCTCAGGCACACCCTGCGGCGGCCCGTGCGGATGACCCCCAAGGAGCCGGTGGCCCGTTGCGGAGATCTAACCCTGAGCTATGAGCAGCTCTATGAGCGCGTTTCGCGCCTGGCCAACGGGCTTCTTTCGCTGGGGCTGGAGAAGGGCGACCGCGTCGCGGTTTTGGCCTTAAACTGCCACCGCTTCCTGGAGCTCTACTACGGCACGATGTTCGCGGGCCTGGCGATCGTGCCGCTCAACGTCCGCTGGGGGGCCCAAGAGTTCGCCTTCGCCTTGAGCGATTGCCGCCCCAAGGTATTTGCGTTGGACGCAACCGTCTACGAGCACTTAAAGCCCTACATCGAGCAGCTCAAGTTCCTGGGCGTCGAGCGCTTTCTGTTCCTGGGCGAGGAGCAAGAGGGCGTCCCCGAGGGGATGATCGCTTACGAGAAGCTCCTCCAAAGCGCCTCTCCAGAGGACCCCGACATCGACGTCCATGAGGAGGATCTGGTCGGACTCTTCTACACCTCCGGGACCACGGGGAACCCCAAGGGCGTCATGCTCACCCACAAAAATTTGATGATGAACGCCTATCACGCCCAAATCGCCTTCGAGTTCCGCGACGAGCGGACGTACCTGCACGCCGCGCCCATGTTTCACTTAGCCGACGGGGCGGCGACGTTCACCGTCACCTGGAACGGCGGGATCCACGCCTTCGTGCCCCGCTTCGATCCCGAAGCCGTCCTTAAAGCCATTGAGCGCTATCGGGTGACGAGCGTGACGCTCATCCCCACGATGATCAACTGGCTTCTCAACCATCCGGGCGTCGAGCGATTCGACTTGAGCAGCCTGCAGAAGATCATGTACGGCGCCTCCCCGATGCCCGTGGACCGCCTCAAGGAGGCCATGAAGGTTTTTCGCTGTAAGTTCCAGCAGGGCTACGGGATGACGGAGGCCGCCCCCCTGGTGACGGTGCTCACCGCCGAGGACCACGAGCGAGCGCTGGCCGAAGGGCGAGAAGGGATCCTCTCCTCGGCGGGGAGGCCGATTGCGGGCGTGGAGGTGCGCGTCGTGGACGACGAGGGCCGGGACGTCGGGGTGGGCGAGACCGGCGAGGTGCTGGTGAGGGGCCCCAACATCATGAAGGGCTACTGGAACCGCCCCGAGGAGACCCAAGAAGCGCTTCGCGGAGGCTGGTACCACACCAAGGACATGGCCCGCTGGGACGAGGAGGGGTATCTCTACATCGTCGACCGCAAGGACGACATGATCATCACCGGCGGGGAGAACGTCTACTCCACCGAGGTCGAGGAGGTTTTGTACCGGCACCCGGCGGTCCTGGAGGCTGCTGTCATTGGGGTACCCGACCCCGACTGGATTCAGGCCATCAAGGCCGTGGTCGTGCTCAAGGAAGGCCAAAGCGCCACGGAACGCGAGCTGATCGAGCACTGCCGGCAGCACCTTTCGCCCTACAAGGTCCCCAAGAGCGTTGATTTTGTAAAGGAGCTGCCCAAGGGCGGAACGGGGAAGATCTTAAAGAGCGTGCTTAGGGAAGAGTATCGCAGGCGTTATGGCTCGCAGGAGAGCTGAAAGCGGAGCCGGGAGGGGCGGCTATGGCTGCGCAGATGAAGGGCTACAAGGGAATCGTCCGAGATGGGACGGTAGTCTTAGAGGAGGCGTCTGAGCTCCCGGAGGGGACCGTGGTCGTGGTAACCCCCCTTGAGGAGGTTCGAGGGTCGCCTCAGGCTGTGCTCGCTGCTTTGGAGGCTTCACCCCATCTGAGCCCTCAAGATGTGGAGGAACTGAGGCAAAAGATCTCAGAGGGGCGGAGATCTGTGCGATACGAGAGCCCGCTTTAAGCTCAGAGTATGGCCCTATATTTGCTTGATACGACGACGTTTAGTTTTCTTATGCAGGAAAATCCCAGGGTTCGCGCGCAGCTGATGAAGCTTTCGCCTGATGATCGGCTCATCATTTGTGCCATTGTGCGTGGTGAGGTGCGCTACGGGCTGGAACGGCTGCCGCGAGGCCGGAGACGAAGGGATCTTGAGGCTAAAGCAAACAACCTCTTCGCAGCGCTTCCCTGTGAACCTGTTCCTGAAACAGCGGCGGATGCTTATGCACGGATTAAGCGGGAAACGGGGCGGAAGGGAATGCCGTTGGACGAGAATGATCTTTGGATCGCAGGCTCTGTAGAAATCCTCTGTTGAGGGAAGCAGATCAGCCGGGAGAAGAGCCGGACAAGCAAGAGCACTCCTGCTTTGACCGCCC
>JALUUA010000203.1 GCA_027021605.1 Candidatus Bipolaricaulota bacterium
AGGGGGGGTGTGATTCAAGATGTGGGCGAAACGGGCTGACTGGCGGGGAAGCACGGCGGTGTGATCACGTGGTCGTGGCTGGGTGGGGGGAATGGGTTGAGGTGGTGGAGGGTGCAGGAGCGGTTGGTGGTGAGGAAGGGGTTGCAGGTTGTGGGTCATGATGATCCTCTCTGGGAAAGAAGAAACACCCTTCGAGGGGAGCGAATCATGACCCACATCAAGGATGTTGTAGCGGAGATCATCGAGTTGGCAAGGCCGAAGCTCTTCGAGTGCCTGAATCTCGCTGCTGACGAGGTGCGGTTTCGGCTGGATGGGATGGAGCAGTTCACGGAGGAGCTGGTGCGTGAGCTGCACGAGGAGTTGTTCGGCCTGGTGGTGGAGTGGGTGTCGAAGCGAGCCGAGGCGCTGGCGGGTACCTGCAGGCTGTGCGGAAAGCGGACGAGGCGAGAGACCAAGGCGGTGGAGGTGAAGCTGAAGCGGTTCACGGCAACGGTGAAGGCGGTGCGTTACCGGTGTCGGGAGTGCAAGACCAGCCGTTCTCCGATTCGGGAGTGGCTGGGGCTGGAGTCCGGGATGACCAGTGGGGGGCTGGACCGGGCGCTGACGGCGCTCACCTCGCAGATGAGTTTCGGTGAAGCGGTGGAGCAGTTGGAGGAGCAGCACGGCCACAGTCTGGACCGGACGACGGCGGAGCGCAGGACGTACGCGGTGGGCAAAGAGGCGATGGAGTTTCTGCAGGAGCGTCGTGATGCGCGCAAGAATGAGCTGCTGGACGCCGTGGGGGAACGGCGGGGCGTGGAGCAGGTGATCGTGCAGATGGATGGTGGTGGGGTTCCTGTGGGCGAGCTCGAGCGGCCCGCGCGGGACGAGACCACAGAGCGAACGCCAGTGCGCAACCTACCCAAGGGACGGCGGTCGCGGACGAAGCGGGAGGTACGGGTGTGCATGGCGTGGGAGCATGGTCGGGTGGAGGCCGAGGTGGTGGACCTGCACATCGCCCCGCACAACCGGACGGAGGTGTCGGGCGAGCGTCTGCACCACGTGGCCTTGGAGGCGGGCGCCGGGGAGAACACCCGCATCCACTGCGTCTGCGACATGGCGAGCTGGCATCGAGACCAGTTCGAGGAGCAGTTCTCCGCCTACAAGAACCGGTCGCTGTGCGCGGACTTCTACCACACCCTCGAGTACATCGCGCAGGCCGGTCCCGGGGTGGTGCCGGAGGAAGAAGAGAGGAAGAAGTGGCTGGCAGTTCAAGCTCAGCGACTCAAGGAAGGAGACCGGGAGGCGATCCTGCAGGCTCTCGGCGAGCACCACTGCAAGGACGGCAGATGCCCCAAGACCGACGACGGCAAGTGCGCCGTGGTAGCCGCTCGGCGCTACCTGAAGAAGTACGGTCAGTACATGGACTACCCGCGCTTCATTCGAGAGGGGCTCCCCATTGGCAGTGGAGCGGTGGAGGGCCGAATCCGCCACCTGGTGCGGCGCAGGCTGGACGTGCCCGCCACCTGGCGAGAGCGCAACCTGCATCCGATACTCGCGCTCATCTCCATCCGTGAGTCCGGGCAGTGGGACGCCTTCTGGACATGGCTCGACAAGCGCGACCGGCAGCGATTCCGCGACCGCTTGCGCGGCAAGGGCCTCAACAAGTTCAGGGGCAAGCTTCCAACCCCCACTCCCTCCCACCACGGCGCCTCCGAACGCGTCGATTTCGACGCCCCCTTCGACCCCCACACCGAGCTCGGCTTGCCCATGATGCACTGACCCCGCCCACAGGCCGGGCCTCGTCCCCGGCCGGGGGAGCCTCCCCACCCGGCAGCGGGACAGCCTCCGCCATACACCCTCCCTCCGCGCCGCTCGACAGCGCGGAGGGGAGGAGCACGCCCACAATCGCGATCACACCCGGACGAGCGG
>JALUUA010000204.1 GCA_027021605.1 Candidatus Bipolaricaulota bacterium
GCCCCGGGAGTTCCGCTTTCGGGCCGTGGGGACGCTCCTGCCCCCCGCGCCCGCGCCGTCCCCGGGCCGCTGAGGGGAGGGGAGGGCAGAGCAGAGCGCGGCCTATCGAACGGGCGTGCCCGGGGGGACAGCCCGCCCGGAATCCGGGTCCGGCACCAGGAGCACGGGCTTCCCCTCGGAATCCGTGGGGCAGAGGATCATCCCCTGGCTCTCGACCCCGCGGATCGTGCGGGGCTCCAGGTTAGCCAACACGGGGATCGTCCGGCCCACGACCTCCTCGGGGGCGTAGACGTGGGCGATCCCCGCCACGAGCTGCCGGGTTTCGTCCCCCAAATCGACCGTGAGCTGTAAGAGCTTGTCCGTCCCCGGGACGCGCTCGGCCTCCAAGACCTTGCCCATGCGGATCTCCAGCTTTTGGAAGTCGTCGTACGAGAGGTTGCCCATGTTGCCATCTCCCCTTCCCGTGTTGATCGTGTTCACACAGCTGAGTGGACGCGCCCTACGTGCCGAGGAGTTCGCGCGCCGCGGGGACGCCGCCGAGCCCCTCGGCCTGGCGCACCGCCCGCAGGACGGCGTCCTGTAGGGCTTGGGCGGCCATCTGGCCGATCACCAGGGGGTGGGCCCGCTCCTCCCCGCAGGAGGCGGCCACCACCGCGTCGCCGTCCCCCAGCGTGTGGACGGGGGCGATCACCCGCGCCAGGCCGCTCTGGGCCGCCCGCGCCACCGTCAGCGCCTCCTCCTTGGTGAGCGCGGCGTTCGTCACCACCACCCCCAGGGTGGTGTTCTCGCCCGCCCCGGGGGCCGCTCGAAAGCGCTCCGGGAGCGGCCCTCGGGTCAGCAGCTCGCCCGTGTTCAGGAAGCCCCGCCCGTCGGGGCGGCGCGCCCCCGCAACGATCCTCCCGGTAGCCGGGTCGAGGACGTCCCCGAAGGCGTTGACCACGGCCAGAGCCCCCACGAGCCAGCACCCCTGGGCGCAGAGCGCGGAGCCGAGCCCGCCCTTGGTGGCGTGCTCTACCCCAAGCACCTTCCCGACGGTCGCGCCGGTCCCGGCCCCCACGCTCCCCGGCTCGACGGGATCGGCCGTCGCAGCCTGACAGGCTCGGTAGCCCGCGTCGGCGTCCGGCCAGCGGTCGGCGCGGCCCACTCCGAGGTCGAAGAGGTTGAACCCCGGGACGATCGGGACCCGCACGCCCGCGATCTCGAGCCCCACGCCCCGCTCCCGCAGGAAGCGCATCGCCCCGCCGACGGCGTCGAGCCCGAAGGCGCTCCCCCCCGCAAACACCAGGGCGTGGATGCGGGGGACGAGCCGCCCCGGCCGGAGGGGCTCGGCGCCGCGGGCCCCCGGGGCCCCTCCTCGGATGTCCACCCCGGCGACCGCGCCCTCCTCGGGGAACAACACAACGGTGCAGCCGGTGGCCGCCTCCCGGTCCGTCCAGTGCCCCACGCGCACGCCGGGGATCGCCGTCAGGGTCTCGTTTGGGCGCTCGCCCCCTGCCTTGTGTTTCACTTCAAAGCTTCCCGCGGTTCTTGAGCACCCGCTGCTTGAACCGCCGCTTGGCGGCGAACTTCTTCTTCCGCTTGCGGATCCACTTCGGGATCCACTCCTTGCGCCACTTCGCCATCGTCCTTGCCTCCTCGAGTTGGAATGCAAAGGGAGTTGCGCCGACAACCTATCGCACCCGGAGGGGGATTGCAACGTGCGCTAGAGCACCAAGCTCTGCGGGTCCACGTCGATCTTCACGCCCGCGGAGGCCGGGAGGGGCTCCTCCCGCAGCAGCGCCCGCAGCGCCTCCGCGGTCGCCTCCGCGTCCCGGGTCTTGAGGACGAGCTGGTGGCGGTAGAGCCCCCGCACCCGGTAGGGGAGCGCGCGGTAGGGCCCGAGCACCTCGAGGCCCTTGAGGGGAGCGCTCCGAAGCGCCTCGTGCAGGCGCAGGGCCCCCCGCTCGGCCCGCTCCTCGTTAACATCCTCCACGGTGATCTTGACGAGGTGGGAGAACGGGGGGTAGCCGAGCGCCCGGCGGAAGACGATCTCCTCCTCGTAGAAGGTGCGGTAATCCTGGGCCGCCGCCAGGGAGATGGCGTAGTGCTCGGGGTGGTTCGTCTGGATGACGACCTCGCCGCCCTTGGGGCCGCGTCCGGCCCGCCCCACCGCTTGGCTTACGAGCTGAAAGGTCCGCTCCCCGGCCCGGAAGTCCGGCAGGTCCAGCAGGGTGTCGGCCGAGAGGACGCCCACGAGGGTCACGTTGGGGAAGTCGAGCCCCAGCCCGATCATCTGGGTCCCCAACAGGATGTCAATCTCCCCCTTGCGGAACGCCTCCAATAGGGGGCCGTGTTGGCCGCGGCGCACCGCATCCGAGTCCATCCGCACCACCCGCGCCCCCGGGAACGCCTCCCGGAGGGCCCTTTCCGCCTGCTGCGTCCCAGCCCCCAGGAAGGCGAGGTCGCGGGATTTGCACCTCCGGCAGCGGCCCACGGGGAAGTCCCGCCCGCACAGGTGGCAGCGCAGCCGCTGGCCGTGATAGTGATAGACCAGGGCCACCCGGCAGTGGGGGCACTTCTGGGTCTCCCGGCACCTGCGGCAGAAGACCGCGCGCGAGAACCCCCGCAGGTTGAGCAGCAGAAGGGTCTGCTCCCCCGCCTTGAGCCGCCGGGCGATCCTCTGCGCGAGGGCCGGGGTGAGCAGGCGGTCCTCCCCCTTAAGGTCCAGGATCTCCACGCGGGGCGGGGGGCCGCCCACGGCCCGCTCCGTGATCTCCAGGAGCTGCAGCCCGCCGCGCCGGGCCCGGTGGTAGCTCTCGATCGAGGGCGTCGCGCTCCCCAAGAGCAACACGGCGCCCTCCAGCTCCGCACGGCGGCGGGCGACCCAGCGGGCGTCGTAGCGCGGGGCGGGGTCGTCCTGCTTGTAGGTCGGCTCGTGCTCCTCGTCGACGACGATCAGCCCTAAATCGGGCAGGGGGACGAAGACCGCGGAGCGCACCCCCACGACAGCGCGGGCCTCTCCCCGGGTGATGCGCTCCCACTCCCGCGCCCGTTGGGCCTCGGTGAGCCCGCTGTGGTAGAGGGCGACGAGGTCCCCGAACCGGGCGCGGAAGCGGGCCACGAGCTGCGGGGTCAGCGAGATCTCCGGCACCAGCACGATCGCGCCCTTGCCCCGCTCCAGCGCGTCCTGGACGCCTTGGAGGTAGACCTCCGTCTTGCCCCCGGCGTTTACGCCGTGAAGGAGGAATTGTCCCCGGCCGCGGCGGAGCCCCTCGCGCACGGCCTGGAGGGCGCGGTGCTGCTCGTCGGTGAGCGCGATCTCCTCCCGGGGCTCCCGGAACTCCGGGGGCAGGGGACGGGGAGCGGGCTTCTTGACAACCCGCACGAGCCCCTTCCGGACCAGGGCTTGGAGGGGGGCCTCCGAGCAGCCGACCCGGGCCAAGAGCTCCGAGGCGGGCGGGGTCTCCCCTGAGGCGAGCAACTCCTGCAGCAGCGCGGCCTGCTGGGGGGCCGAAGCCCGCAGTTCCTCGAGCGCGCGCAGCGCCGCGTTTAGGGGGACGGCCAGCGCGGCGTGGGCCCGGGTCCTCCCGCCGGTCCGGGGCCGGGCTCGGGACCGGGGCCGCGCCACCCCGGAGGGGACCATCGCCGCCAGGACCCTCCCCAGCGGCGCCACATAGTACGCGGCGATCCGGCGCGCGAGCGCCAGTCCGACCTCGTCGAGGACGGGCTCCGGGTCCAGCAGCTTCCCCAGGGGGAGGAGCCTCCCGCGGTAGTCGCTCTGCCCCTTCAGGGCGACGACGAAGCCCGTGAGGGTCTCCCCCCGGAAGGGGACCTCCGCGCGCATCCCCGGCTCGACCCGGCCGCGGAGTTCTTCGGGAATGAGGTAGTCGAAGGTGCGGTCGACATCGCGGGGGACGGCCACCTCGGCTACCCGCGCCTCCCCGTGCCCTTCTTTGCCGATCTCCATGCCGTCTTCAGGCTATCACACCGGGCGGGGTCCGCCAACGGCCGCTGCTCCCTTTGTCTGTCTGTCTAGAGGTCGTTGAGAAGGGCTTCGATGAAGGGCGGGAGCGCGAAGGCGGCGCGGTACACCCCCGGGGAAAAGAAGCGGGCTTCCTGCCCCTTGGTGAGGGCGCGGAAGCGGTCCTGAAGCTCCGGGTCGGGGACGGAGAGGGGATCGCGGCCGCGGGTCCCCAGCGTGAAGGTCCACAGGCCCCCGGGGTAGGCGGGGACCGAGCCCAGATAGACCCGCACGCGGGGGAAGGCGCTCCGCATCGCCCGGACGGAGCGGGCGACCACCTCGGGCTGGAACCAGGGCGAGCCGCTCTGGGCCGCGGCCACGCCCTCCTCCCCCAGCGCATCCGCCACGCGGCCGTAGAACTCCGAGGTAAAGAGCCGCTCCGCGGGGCCGATGGGGTCGGTGGTATCGAGAAGGGCCACGTCGAAGGGCTCCTCCACCCGCTCTAAGAACGTGAACGCGTCCTCGTACACCACCCGGGCCCGCGGGTCGTCGAAGGCCCCTTGGGAGAGCCGGGGCATGTGCGCCCTGCACGCCTCGACGACGAGGCGATCGATCTCGACCTGGACGGCCTCCTCGACGTCGGGGTGGGCCAGGGCCGCCCGCAGGAGCCCCCCGTCCCCGCCGCCGACGATGAGCACCCTCTTGGGACGGGGGTGGGCCATCAACGGCACCCAGGCGAGCATCTCGTGGTAGGCCCACTCGTCCCGCTCCGTGGTCTGGACCGTGTGGTCCAAGAGGAGCATCCGCCCGAACTCGGCGGTGTCGACAATGTCGATGCGCTGGTAGGGGGAGCGGGCGGTAAAGAGCCTTTCGCGCACCCGGAAGCGACAGTGGACGTGGGGCGTCCAGGCTTCCATGGCCCAGTCGTCCCGCTCCGACTCGCGCGTGTCCGTCCAAAGCACGGCGGCCGCGACGACGCAGCCCCGCTCCTCCACCACGTGCTCCGCTTGAGCGCTCTGAAGCTCCGCCAAGGGGAGCCCGTGGGCCTCGAGCGCGGCCCTGGCACGGCGCTCGGCTTCCTGGGCCTTTTCGTGGGCCGTGCCGGGCCCGGCGACGGCGCGGACCACCCCGCGGCCCCCGTCTCCGAGCGCCAAGGCGACGGCGGCGGCAATTCGCTCTCCGGGAGTGTCGTTAACGTAGCAGGCGAAGACGGCGGGCATGAGCTGTCCGAAGTGGATGGGCTCCAGGGGCGCCGTGCGGATGTTCTCCAGGAGCGCGCCTTGCAGGGGTAAAAGGCCCACGCCGGGGAGGCCGGCCCCCTCCCAAGCGCGCTCTGTGGCTATTGCTTCGTCGGCCCCCTCTCCCGAGCCCGCGACGAGCGAGATGTGCGTGGGCTGTGCGATCATCGGCGTCCGCTCCCCCCTCCCTTTCCCCTCGGGTACGGCGTACGATACCGCATCCCCTCAAGGGGTGCAACGTAACGTTTGGTCGATAGCTATAGCTCCCACATTCCCAGGTCCTGCGCCAGGAGCACCTCGCCCGAAACGCGCTCCCTCACCGCCCGAAGCATCTCCTCCTCGCGGCCCTGGGTCTGTGGGTACAAGTGTGTGAGCACGAGTCGTTGGACATCACACGTTTTCAACGCTTCCCCCAGCGCCGACGGGGTGGAGTGGTTCGGCACCTCCACCCCGTCGGGGAAGGAGCACTCGTGCACCAGAAGCTCGCACCCTCGGGCGAACGCCGCCATTTCCTCCATGGGGGCCGTATCGGCGGAGAACACAAACGCACGATCGAGCTTGTACGCCAGCGTCGGGTGATGGTGTCGGGTAAGAAGCGCCTCCACCCGAAAGCCCGCAATTTCAAAGCTCTTCCCGGGGGCAAGCTCCTCCACGCTCAAGGAGACGTGCTCGCGCGCGTAGGGGAAGAGCTCCAGCTGGGCCCGCAGGAGGGCTTCCGTGCCCTCGGGGCCGTAGATGCGCGTGTGCGTCTTCCCCCGGAGCCAGCGGGCCACCAGCAGGGGCAGGAGATCGCTCAGATGATCGAGGTGGTGGTGCGTGAGCAGCACGTCGTCGATGCGGGCGAAATCCACCCCGGCCTCCTGCAGGCGCAGCAAGACCCCGCTGCCGCAGTCGATGAGCAATAGATCGTCAGCCTTCTCGATGAGAAGGCCCGTCTGCGCCCGCCTCGGCGGCGGAAGCGCCCCGCCCGTGCCCAAGATTGTGACCTTCATCTTACTTCCGCTCCTAGGGAAGGTGTTCCTTCAGCGCCAGCTCCTCCCCCGGGACCTCCTGGAGCCAACGAATGAGCTTCACGAGTTGCTCTTTGGCCTTCTCAAAGATTCGCCTTCCGGCCTCGGCGCTCCCCTCCCGCGGGTCGAGGGTGGCCCCGCTCTCCGAAAAATCTATCGTGTCCAAGGGGAGCTGAGCGCCGTATCTCACCACGGCGAACGTCTCCGACGCTTTGGCCGCGGCCTCCTCGAGCTTATCACGCTTGACGAGCGCCTCGTCTAAGTACCAGATGATGGACGTCTCGCTCGCCCCCGCGTGCGTGCCCCGGCTCTTGAAAAGCTCTTCCAATATCTTTTGCACCTCGGGGTCAAGCCACCAGTTCCACAGGGCGGCGAAGACGCCTTGGGGCCGCAGCGCACGGCAGACCTCTAAGAGCGCTGCGCCGTTGCCCCCGTGGCCGTTGACGAACACCAAGCGCTTGAGCCCGTGGGCCGCGACGCTCCGGGCGAGGTCGCGCATGTACGCGCGAAACGCGTCGGGGGAGACGCTCAACGTGCCCCAGAACTGCTGATGGTGCGCGGAGATCCCCACGGGGACGACGGGTGTACATACCGCCCCGGTCTCCTCCGCGGCGGCGCGGGCGAGCGCCTGAGCCGTCAGGAAATCCGTCCCCAAGGGGAGATGTGGCCCGTGCTGCTCCGTCGAGCCCACGGGGATCAGCGCGACCCGTGCGTTCCGGAAGCGCTCGCGGGCCTCCGGCCACGTCCACCGTTCCAGCACGTTGCCCTCCTTCGCTTTCGCTTTATGTGGTTCCTCGCTCACGGAATCGAGCGCGTCCGTCAGCATAGCACGAGGGCTCCCGGGTTCTCAAGCGCAAGCGGGTTGCCCTCAAAGCTCCCTTGGGTCACAATCGGGCCATGAGCCCGATTGTGACGTTCAGCGGGATCTTCAAGTCCCGGGAGGAGATTTCAAAACCCCGGTACGTGCTGCTGGGGGCTCCGTACGACGGGAGCAGCTCCTTTCGGGCCGGGGCGCGACTTGCCCCTCCCCAAATTCGCGCGATGGCCGAGTCCTTGAACGCCTGCACGGAGCGAGGCCTCGACCTCTCGGGGCTGCCCGCCGTGGACGACGGGGATCTTCCCCTAGGGACGGATCGGGAGGCGGCCCTCGCACAAGTGGAGTCCGCTGTAGGACAAGTGCTCAAGGAGGGCGCGGTGCCCCTCCTCCTCGGTGGGGACCATGCCGTAACGGTGCCCGCGTTTCGGGCGGCCCTGCGCCGGTACCCCGACCTCAAGCTGCTCTACCTCGACGCCCATCCCGACCTGTACCCTGAGTTTGCGGGCGACTCCCTCTCGCACGCGTGCGTGGTGTCCCGCATTCTCGAGCTGGAGGGGATGTCGGGGGCGCGGATCACCCAGGTGGGGGTCCGCGCGCTCACGCCCCCGCAGCAGGAAGTCGCTCAGGCGGAAGGGATTCGCGTCGTCCCCGCGTGGGAATTCGCAAACTTTCGCTATGAAGCCGAGGGCCCCGTGTATCTCTCCGTGGACATCGACGTGCTCGACCCCGCGTACGCGCCGGGCTGCGGGAACCCCGTGCCGGGCGGACCCTCTACCCGTGAGCTGCTGGCCCTCTTACAGGATCTGAAGTGCGAGGTCGTAACATTTGACGTGGTGGAGGTCAACCCGCTGCTCGACCCCTCGGGCGTGACGGCCCTGGCCGCCGCGCGCCTCGTGACGGAGATGCTGGGCGTCCTCGAGGCGCGGCGCTAAGCTAATAGTGCCCCAAGAGCCCGCGGTCGCGGGCCACGCGCTCGAAGTACTTGAAGCCCAGATACCCCAGCGCGAAGTACACGGCGGAGTTCACAGCCAGGAAGAGCACGTCGCTTGCGGGCATCTCAAAGAGCGATTCGCCCCCGATCATCACCCGTCCCAACAGATGGGTTCCCCAGCTCACGGGGGCGTACTTAAGCCAAGGGAACTGATCCAGGGGCGCGGCGATCAGACCCAGCCAGACGAACTGCAAGATCTGCAGCGCCCCTTGGACCTGCTTGAACACCAAAGCCAAGCCGCCCATCAGGAACCCGAAGCCGTAGACGGACCAGACGGTGAGCAGCATCAGGGGCACGATGCTCAAGAGATCCAAATGGAGCCAGCGGCCCGTCGTGGCCATCATGATGAGCAGCATGCCGAAGGTGATCCCGAAGTTAATGAGCAACCCGCTGACGGCGTTGCAGAAGGACACCCAGCCGAAGCCCAAGGGGCACATGTAGAGCTGCTCCAGCGTCCCCTGCTGCGCCTCTTGGAGGAATGCCCAAGCCAACTCTGAATACGCAATAATAAGGAACGTCCAGAGCATGAACCCCATCACGATCCCCTCAAGGGTTTGGCCGAACGAGGTGTTCCCGCCCACCAGCGCCCGCGCGCCGAAGAAGATCACGTAGAAGATCAGGAGCAGGCTGATAACCTCGGCCACCAGGTTGAAGGGGTAGCGCCAAAGGAAGAGGGCGTTGCGCTTCATCAGCGCCTTGAGCACGACGGCGTGTCTCATTTTGGGGTCTCCTCCTTGCAGCTAGGATGACGGCGATCGCCGTCCCAGGTCATCCAGATCGCATACCGAGCTCCGTCAGGACGCT
>JALUUA010000205.1 GCA_027021605.1 Candidatus Bipolaricaulota bacterium
CCTCGCAGGATGGCGGTTGAACGCTAGGAACGCGAGGGAGCCCCCCAGGAGGGCGAAGGAGAGCGCGAGGGCTGCCCCGCTGCCCGTCTGGGCACTTAAGCCCGCGAGGGCCAGCGCCGCGACAAGGGCCTGTCCGCAGGCGAGCCCGTCCAACCCGTCGATGAGGTTGAGCGCGTTCGTGATCCCCACCACCCAGAGGAGCGTGACGGGGATCGCCAGCGCACCCAGGGGCATTTCCCACCCGAAGAGGCTCAGCGAGGGGATGAGGAAGGGACCCAAGGCCACGGGGATCAGCGCCGCCCCCAGCTGGCCCGCGAGCTTGACCCAGGGGGAGAGCGCCCGACGGTCGTCCCACGTCCCCACCAGGGCGACCAGCGCGCCTCCGGCGATCCAACTCCTACCCCATTCGGAAGCGAGGAGGAAGGGAGCGGCTCCCGCGAGCACCCCCAGCACGAGCGCCGGGCCGCCTACGGGAACGCTCCGGGGGTGTGCCTTGCGGGTGCGGGGGGTCGGCTCGTCGAGGAGGCCCCACCGCGGAGCCCAACGGAGCAGCCCGTAGGCGAGCAGTGCCGTGAGGGAAGCGGAGATCAGAAACGGCCACAGGGTCGCCATCGCCGCATTATACCCGAGGCGCTGGACAGGCGCGCGGGGGATTGCTACGCTTTTTGCGATGACCGCTGCAATTGCCGTGGAGGAGCTTTGGGGCCGGGCCCTCGCCGAGGGCCGAACGGCCCACGCCTACCTCCTGGTGGGCGAGGGGGCCGAGTTCGCCGCGCGGGAGTTCCTGCTCCAGCTCCTCTGTGAGGGCTCGGGTTCGGGGAGGAAGCCCTGTCGGGCGTGTGTCCCCTGTCGAAAGCTCCTCCACGGGAGCCACCCCGACGTGCGCCGGGTCGAGATCGAGGGGGGAAGGGGAGCGCGCATCGGCATCGACCAAGTCCGGGAGATCCAGAAGGACGCGCGGTTTCAGCCCCTAGAGTCCCCGTATAAGGCGTACGTCCTCCCCGAGGCCGAGCGGCTCACGCCCGAGGCAGCCAACAGCCTGCTCAAGATCCTCGAGGATCCCCCTGGGTATGTGTTATTTCTGCTTTTGGTCCGTAGCCCGCGGCTGCTGCCCACGATCCTCTCGCGCTGCCAGATCGTGCGCATTAAGCCCTTCTCCTCGGAGGAGCTGGCCGCGGCCCTGGGGGAGCAGGGGTACTCCCCCGACGAGGTCGCGTACGGCCTCGCGCTCGCTCGCGGGATTCCCCCGCGGAGCGTCCGGCTTCTTACGCCCTCCTCGCTCGGGGAGGAGCCGCTGCGGCGGCGGGAGGCGCTGCGGGCGGAGGCCCCGGAGCTTTCGTCCACGGAGCTGGCCGAGCGCTTCGCCCAGACCGAGGACGTGGTGGAGGAGCACGAGGTGGCGGTGGAGCTTCTGGTGCGGCTTACGTCCGGGAAGCTAAAGCCCCACGAGGTCCTGGAGCTGGCCGCCGCGCTCACCCCGCTCCCGCCGGAGAAGGCCGAGGTGTTCCTGTGGGAGGCCCTCCGCTGGGCGCGGGATCTGCTGCTCTTGGCCCGGGGCATGGAGCCCCCGGGCGCGCTCGGCGGGGATCGCTTGGAAACCCTACAGGCGATCGCCTCCCGATGGGACGCCGGGCCCCTTGTGAAGGCCATCCAAAGGCTGGAGAAGGGGATGAGCGCGCTTCAGGCGAACGCGAACGCCCAATTGCTTTGGGAATCCTTGCTCTTTGGGCTTACGCCCCTCCCGCGGGCGGGAGCGTGAGGGCTTCGGGCCGCACGGCCTTTGCGGGCTTGGCCTGGGGTTGAATCGCAGAGTCCGGGAGCATCCCCTCGATGCGCTCCAGGAGCGCTTCGAGGTTGATCCCTTGGGCTGCGGAGATCTCCACCAAGGGCTGCAGCCGGAGCCGCGCCTGCTCCAGGCGCCGAAAGTCCTCCTCGGTCGCCAGCGAGTCGATCTTGTTCAGGACGTTGAGCATCGGCGGGCGGGGCTCCTCCCCGAAGAGGTCCCGCAGCACGTCTTGGATGGTGCTCCACTGCTCGAAGAGGCTCCGGCTCGAGGCGTCGAGCACGTTGAGGATGAGATCCGCCTCGCGGGCCGCCTCGAGCGTGGAGTGGAACGCGGGCACGAGCTGATGGGGGAGATCCCGAATGAAGCCCACGGTATCGATGAACACCACCTCGCGCCCGTCGGGCAGCCGCCGACGCCGGGCCTTCGGATCGAGGGTGGCAAAGAGCTTGTCCTCCACGAAGGCGTCCGCGTGGCAGAGCGCCTTCAATAGCGTGGATTTCCCCGTGTTCGTGTAGCCGATCAGGGCGACCTCGGGGACGGCCCGGCGGGCGCGGAGCTTGCGCCGGAGGGCCCGCTCCTTGGCCGTCTGCTCCAGCTTCTTCTTGAGCGTGTGAATGCGGCGCTTGATCGCCTGGCGCTCCAGTTCTAGTTTGGTCTCCCCGGGCCCGCGGGTCCCGATCCCCGCACCCAGCTGGCCCAGCGCTTCGCCCCAGCCGCGCAACCGCGGGAGCAAGTACTCCAGCTGCGCCAGCTCGACCTGCAGTTTGGCCTCCTTGCTCTGGGCCCGCTGGGCGAAAATATCTAAAATGAGCTGCGCGCGGTCGATGATCTTGACCCCGATGAGCTCCTCCAGGTTGCGCCCTTGAGCCGGGGTGAGCGATTCGTTGAAGATCACGGCGTCGGCCCCCGCCTCTTGGGCCAGCTCCCGGAGCTGCTCCGCCTTCCCCGCGCCGATGTAGTACGAGGGATCGGGTTTGGTGCGCCTTTGGACCACAATATGAAGGACCTCCACGCCCGCGGTGCGGCTGAGCGCGATCAGCTCCTCCATCGACTCGCGCTCCTCGGGGGAGTTGCGGCGCACAACCCCCACCAAGATGGCCCGCTCCTCGCCGTAGACGCGGGCCCTTCGCCCCACGCGGTCCTCGATCAGCCTCTTGTTCCTCTGCTCTTCCGCTTCGATCGCTTCTAATGCCTTCCTGCGCGCGCGCTTCATTCCCCCTCCTCTCGCGGTTGGGTTGCGATCAAGCTCTCCTCCGTAATGTCGGCGCCCAAGCTTCGTAGGGTCTCCGCGAAGCGGCTGTAGCCCCGCGGGATCTGCTCCTCCTCATCACGAACAAGGGACTCGCCCTCGGTGGCCAGAGCTGCCAATACCAGGGCCGCCCCCGCCCGGTTGTCCCGCTCCACCCGCACTTCCGCACCCCGAAGCTGGGGTACGCCCTCGATGATAGCCTCTCGCCCCCGGATTCGGACACGGGCCCCTAGAGCGCTGAGTCCTTGGGCGTAGGCGAATCGGTCTTGGAAGACCCCCTCGCGGATGCGGCTTTCCCCCGGCACGAGGCTGAGCAGCGCCGCCAGGGGGGGATGGAGGTCCGTGGGGAAGCCGGGGTAAGGCTCCGTCTCGACTGCAACGGGCCGAAGCGCCCGGAGATCCTCGCAGCGCACCGCGACACCCTCCGACGACTCCCGCAGCTCCACGCCCATCGCCCGGAGTGTATCGAGGAACGGGCGCAGGTGCCAAGGCCGACAGCGCACCGTGAGTTCCCCTCGGGTGAGGACGCCCGCCAGGAGATAGGTCCCGGCGCAGATGCGATCGGGCATCGCCCGGTGCTCCGCCCCCCCGAGCTCCTCCCGGCCCCGGACCTCGATGCGGCCCCCCTTCCGACGGGCGGGGGCACCCAAGGCGCTCAGGAACGCGAGGATCTCGTCCACCTCCGGCTCGCGGGCCGGGTTCTCGATGACGGTGGTTCCGGGGACGAGCGCCGCCGTCAGCGCCAGGTGAATCGTCGCCCCCACGGACGGGTAGGGCAACGCGATCGTCGCCGGGCGGAGCCTCCGCGCGCGGGCGCACACCCCGCCCTCCACAACCTCGACGTCGGCCCCCAGGGCTTCGAGGCCCCGGAGGTGGAGGTCGACGGGCCGTGGGCCCAGCACGTCCCCGCCCGGCAGGGGCACGTAGGCTTCCCCCAAGCGGGCCAGCAGCGGCCCCAGCACGTGGAACGAGGCCCGCAGCTGTCGGACCAACTCGGAGGGCGCTTCTGCGGCGAGCGCGCGTCCAGGCGCGATGCGGTAGGTGCCCTCCCCCAGGGGTTCTACGCGCTTCCCCAGGGCTTCGAGGAGGGCCAGCTGGGTGCGCACATCGCGGAGGTCGGGGACATCCCGCAAGACGACGGGCTCGTCGGTGAGGAGCGCGGCGGCGAGTAGGTGCAAGACGGCGTTCTTGGCGCCGGGGACGGTCACCTCCCCCGTAAGGGCTCGACCGCCCAGGATGCGGTAGTTCATTCGCTCGTCATTCGCTCGCCATGTTGTTGAGGAACTGTTCGTTGGTGTCCGTCTTGGCCATCTCGCTGAGGATGAAGGCGAGCGCCTTCTGCTTGTCGCCCATGTCCCCGATCATCTTGCGCAGGATCCAGACCCGGCGGCGCACGTCGGGGTCGAGCAGCAGCTCCTCCTTCCGGGTCCCGGACTGCTCGAGGTCGATGGCGGGGAACAGGCGGCGGTTCGCCAGCGTCCGGTCCAGGAGGAGCTCCATGTTCCCCGTCCCCTTGAACTCCTCGAACACCACTTGGTCCAGCCGGGAGCCCGTGTCCACTAAAGCCGTCCCGATGACGGTGAGGCTGCCGCGGCTGGGGGGGAGCCCCCGCTCGTCCCGCGGGGCGGTGAGGTCCACGATGTTGCGGGCCGCGCCGAAGAACTCCTTCGGCTTGTAGAGGGCCGTCGGGTCCATGCCGCCCGAGAGCAGCTTCCCGCTCGGGGTGATCGAGAGGTTGTACGCCCGCGCCAGCCGCGTGATGGAGTCCATGAGGATGACGACGTCCATCCCGACCTCCACCAGGCGCTTGGCCTTCTCGATCACCAGCTCGGAGATGCGGGTGTGGATCTCGGGCTTCTGGTCGAAGGTGGCCGAGACGACCTCCGGCGGGTGCTCGAGGTGCCCGGGGAACTGCTCCAGGGTGAGCTCGAAGTCCGTGACCTCCTCCGGGCGCTCGTCCACCAGGAGCACGATCAGGTAGATCTCCGGGTGGTTGGTCATGATCCCGTGGGCGATGTGCTTCAGCAGCGTGGTCTTCCCCGCCTTGGGGGGCGAGACGATGAGCCCGCGCTGCCCCTTGCCGATGGGCGAGAACAGATCGATGATCCGGGTGGAGAACTCCTCGGGGTCGTGCTCCAGGCGGATCTGCTGCGTGGGGTGGTAGGGCGTAAGGTCGCTAAAGTCCGTCCGGCGGCGGACTTCCTCGGGGTCGCGGAAGTTGATCTCCTGCACCTTGAGGAGGGCGTAGTACTTCTCGTCCTCCTTGGGGGGGCGGACCGTGCCGCGGACGATGTCGCCGTCCTTTAGGCCGAAGCGCTTGATCTGCGAGGGGGAGACGTAGATGTCGTTCTTGCCCGGAAGGCACGACTTGTCCCGCAAAAACCCGTAGCCGTCGGGCAGGATCTCCAAGACCCCGTCCTTGATGCTGAGGCCCTCCTTCTGGGTGATCGCGTCGAGGATGGCCCAGACCAGCTCCTCCTTCTTCATCTGGGAGAGGCCGTTTAGGCCGTATTGCTCGGCGATCTCCCGGAGTTCCTTCATGCTCTTCGAGCGAAGCTCACTGATGTCCATACGCGTGGGGGGATACCTCCTCTAGTAGTGTGCTCCTTGTGTTGTTGTGTTGTTGGGTCCCGGCAGGCCGTGGGGAAGCCGTGCGTGGGGGGCAAACCCTCCGTCGGGGCAATCGGAATGGTGTACGGGCCTGTTCGGGAGTTTCGTTCAAGCCTACTTTGAATCTGATCTCACGAATAAGGCTTGTGATTGCGATCGGGCACTTGCGCTGCAAACGTTATTATAGCCGAAGAGGCTCCCGCTGACAAGACTACGCGTCCAAATCGGGGTAGAGGGGGAACCGCTCGCACAGGGCTTGTACGCGGGGGCGTACCCCTTCCTTGGCCCTCTCGGGCGTCCCCCGGCGGACCCCCTCGAGCACGCGGTCGATGAGATCGGCCACCTCCTCCATCTCGGGCTCCCCCATCCCGCGGGTGGTGAGCGCCGGGGTCCCCAGCCGGATGCCGCTCGTTACGGCGGGCTTCTCCGGGTCGAAGGGGATCGCGTTCTTGTTGACGGTGATCCCGACGTCCTCGAGGTGCCGCTCGGCCTCCGCGCCCGTGAGGCCCTTAGGACGAAGATCCACCAGAACCAAGTGGGTATCCGTCCCCCCCGACACCAGGCGATACCCCCGCTCCTCGAGCGCCCGGGCGAGCGCCTTCGCGTTCTTCACAATTTGCCGCTGGTACTCCCGGAACTCGGGGCTCAGGGCTTCCTTGAAGGCCACGGCCTTGGCGGCGATCACGTGCATGAGCGGCCCGCCCTGGATGCCCGGGAACACGGTGCGGTCGATCAAGCGGGCGTGCTCTTTTGTGCACAATATAGCCCCGCCCCGCGGGCCGCGCAGCGTCTTGTGGGTCGTCAAAGTCACGAAGTGGGCGTGGGGCAGCGGGGAGGGGTGGAGCCCCGCGGCGCACAGCCCGGCGATGTGGGCGATGTCGGCCATCAAGAACGCGCCCACCTCGTCGCAGATCTCGCGGATCTTGGCGAAGTCGATGGCGCGGGGGTAGGCGCTCGCCCCCGCCACGATGAGCTTGGGGCGCTCTTTCCTCGCGATTTCCCGGAGCGCTTCGTAATCCAGAAGCTCCGTCTCCCGGCTCACCCCGTAGTGCACGGCCCGGAAGAGCTTCCCGCTGAAGTTGACGGGGTGGCCGTGGGAGAGGTGGCCCCCGTGGTCGAGGGCCATCCCCAAAACGGTGTCCCCCGGCTCCAGCACCGCGAAATAGACGGCCATGTTGGCCTGCGTCCCGGAGTGGGGCTGCACGTTGGCGTGCTCGGCGCCGAAGAGCTCACACAGTCGCTCCCGCGCCAGGTCCTCGACGCGATCCATGAACGCGCAGCCGCCGTAGTAGCGCTTGCGGGGATAGCCCTCGGCGTATTTGTTGGTGAGCACCGAGCCTTGGGCCTCCAACACGGCCTGAGATGTAAAGTTCTCGGAGGCGATCAGCTCCAGGGTGGAGCGCTGGCGGGCCAGCTCCCCCCGCAGCGCCTCAAAGACCTCCGGGTCGGTTTGGGCTACGGTTTTCATCGAGAACACCTCAAGAGGACGGCTCAGCCGACGCGGCTAAACAGGGAGCGGAGGATGCTCCCGTACATCTGGAAGCGCTCGCGCAGCCCCTGGGAGAGGCCGCGCTTCTCCTCCTTCATCACGTGGGTGACGCCGTCCAAGTAGATTCGCTCCTCCTTCCAGTCCTCCTTGATGGAGAGCTTGGTGAGGGCCATCTCCACGCCGTACTCCAGCTCCTGGGAGAGGTCGTACGCCTCCCGCAGGCGCTCCCAGCACGCCCGCTTGAGCACCCGCTGGCCCGAAAGATAGGGTGCGATGATCTGGGAGAGGTCCGTGTTGAGCCGCCCCTTGGCGAAGAGCCCCACGAGCATGTCGAGGTCCCGCTCGTAGAAGACCGCGATCATGCGGTCGACGTGCTCCGGGGTGAGGCCCACCAGGTCCGCGTCTAGAAAGAGCAGCACGTCGTTCTTCGCCTCTTGGACGCCCCGGTCGAGGGCGGCGGCCTTCCCCCGATTGCGCGCGAGGCGAATCACGCGCACCCGGGGGAAGCGGGCGGCCACCTCGGCGGTCCCGTCCGTGGAGCCGTCGTCGATCACCAGGATCTCGTCGACGGAGCGGGCCTCGCTGAGGGGCGCGAGCACGGCGGAGATGCGCTCCGCCTCGTTATAGGCAGGGACGATCGCCGAGACGCTCATGGGAGATCAGGCCCTCAAAGCCCGATCCCATCTTACTCGACGGGCTTTTCCCGTGTCAAGCGGGGCTTTTTGTGCCCGTATTCATGCTCCCGCCCCCGCTCCCGGATCATCTCCCGCCACAGCCGCGCGACCGCGGGGCTCCGGCGGCGCAGGCGGGCGAAGGGCGGGAGGCTCCCGAGCCTGCGGAGCAGGCGCCGCTTCCCCGGGAAGTCGAGGAGCGTGATCCCCAGAATCCCGAGGACGATCCCCGGGAGGAAGGGGACGAACCCCAACAGGCCGCCCAGCAGGATGAGCAAAACCCCCGCAGCGTTTCGGGCGAGCTTGAGGAGGAAGGACCGCCTCATGGCTTCACCGAGGGGGCCGCTTCGGACTTTTGCTGCAAGAGCTCCGCCTCGTACTCCCGCACGAGCTTTACGAGTTCGTCCACGAGTTGATCCTCGGGCACGCGCTTTACGGGCTTGCCGTCGCGGTAGAGCACGCCCTCGCCGCGATAGCCCACCAGCCCAACATGGGAGTGCGCCGCCTCGCCGATGCCGTTCACCACGCAGCCGATGAGCGAGACCTTCAAGGGGGCCTCCACGTCCTTGAGGCGCTCCTGGGCCTCCTTTACGATCTTTTCAAGGTCGATGCCGATGCGCCCGCAGGTGGGACACGAGGCGAACTGCACCCCGCGCCATCTCAACCCGAGCGCGCCCAGAATGTCGTAAGCCACGCGCACCTCGCGCACGGGGTCGCCCGTGAGCGACACCCGCACGGTGTCCCCGATGCCCTCCTCCAGCAGGGTCCCAATCCCCAGCGCGCTCTTGGCGATCGCCGCATCGCCCAGCCCCGCCTCCGTGACCCCCAAGTGGAAGGGGTACTCCACGTGCTTGGCCATCAGACGATACGACTCGATCATCACCCGCACGTCCGTGCTCTTGAGGGAGATCACGATGTCGTAAAAGTTG
>JALUUA010000206.1 GCA_027021605.1 Candidatus Bipolaricaulota bacterium
TAAGGTCAACGGCGCGGAGCGCGAGGTGTACGTCCACAGAAAGGGCGCGACGCGGGCCTTCCCGGCGGGCCGTCCCGAGCTGCCCCGGGCCTATCGGGACGTGGGCCAGCCCGTGATCATCCCCGGCTCGATGGGGACGGGCTCGTACGTGCTGTGCGGCGCCGCGAAGTCGTTGGAGCTGACGTTCGGGAGCACGGCCCACGGGGCCGGTCGCGTCCTCTCGCGGACCAAGGCGAAGAAGCAGTGGCGGGCCGACGAGCTGGTCAAGCAGCTCAAGGAGCGGGGCATCTACGTCCGGGGGCAGAGCAAGGCCACCATTTCAGAGGAGGCCCCCGGCGCTTATAAAGACTTGGACGAGGTCGTGCAGGTCACGCACGAGGTGGGGATCAGCTGGAAGGTGGCCAAGCTCGTCCCCGTCTGCAACATCAAGGGGTGACCATGGGCGCTTCCCTCGAGGAGCTACGCGAAAAGGTCGAGAGGGCAATTGAAGAGTTCAACAAGTACAGGAAGCCCGAGGCGGTGGCCCGGCTCGTCTCCCTGAGCGAGCGGGAGATCGTGCTGGAGATCTCGGGGCCTTACTGCCGCAGCTGCGGGCTGGCCGACTGGTTCGACGACTTCACGTTTGAGTTGATCGCTGCGGGAGGTCCCAGGGCCGTCTTCGCCGACTACGAGCCCTCGGACGAGGCGGACGAAGCGTACGCGGTGACGTACAGGATTGAGTCGAACGGGATGTGAGCGCATGAGCGTCCCGGATCTGGTAAGGAGGCTGCTCGTCGCGCTGGGTGAGGACCCCGAGCGCGAGGGCTTAAAAGACACACCGAGGCGCGTCGCCGCGCTCTACGAGGAGCTCACCCAGGGATACCGCGAGGACCCCCACAAGATCGTGAGAGGCGCGGTCTTCGAGGTCGAGTACGACTCGATGGTCGTGCTCAAGGACGTCGAGTACTTCTCCCTCTGTGAACACCACATCGTCCCCTTCTTCGGCCACGTGCACGTGGGCTACATCCCGAAGGGGAGGGTGATCGGGGCCTCGAAGATCCCCCGAATCGTGGACGTCTTCGCCCACCGCCTCCAGCTCCAAGAGCGCCTAACGGAGCAGATCGCCCAATTCCTGGAGGAGGCCCTTCAACCCTTGGGCCTGGGCGTGGTTGTGGAGGGGTATCACCTGTGCCTGGCGATGCGCGGGGTGCGCAAGCAGGACGCCTGGATGGTCACCAGCGCGATGAAGGGGTCGTTTCGGACGGACGCCCGGACCCGCATGGAGTTCCTGCAGTTCATCGAGGGGCGCCGGGAGCGCTGACTTCAACTGCGTCCTTGACGGGGTACCCCGCCGCGGGTATAATGCACCGCTCCATCACTCTCTGAAAGGGGGAGTTTCCAGAATGTTCAGCCGGTTTGGCAGCGGTGCAGCGGGTTGCGTGCGTCCTTCTTCCCCCGTTTCTTCCCTCTATTCCTATTCCCTTTCGATTTCCAATCCCACCCCCATTTCCACCGGATGGGGCCATATCGTCCTGGGCCTGCGAGGCCCAGTCTGTACCCAAACCCAGAAGACCCCGAAGACCCAGATCCAGTAATCCCCTTCCGCTCGTTCCCCAGAGCTGAGACGGGTCGGAAGGTCTGAGCCCAAGCCCGAGGCGACTTGTTGCTGGCGTGAGCCTGCCTATGGGATTGGGGTGGGGTAATTGGCATAAACGAAGAATCCTTCCCCCTCTTTAAGAGGGCTCTCATGAAAGGAGAAGATAAGATGACAAGCGAAACGGTTCAGGAGCGTGAGCTCGACGACAGCACGGCATGGGGCCCGCGGGCGGAGGAGCGCCGGGGGCTGTGGCGCTCCCTCTCGCTTCCGCTTCGCGGGCGCGCGGACGAGAAGGTCGAAACCCTACGGGAGG
>JALUUA010000207.1 GCA_027021605.1 Candidatus Bipolaricaulota bacterium
CCCGTCCCCGACGTTCCAGTCCCAGTCCCAGTCCCAGTCTAAGTCCAAGTCTAAGTCTAAGAGCGCGGGCGAGGGGGCGCCGCCGAAGACGATCAACGCCAGCCCCAGGGCGGACAACCCGGCCCCCAGCCAGACGGCCCCGGGGACGCGCTCCCGGAAGAGCAGCGCCCCCAGCACGGGCACCCACACGACCGAGAGCCCCGTGATGAACCCGCTGTTGGTGGCCGTGGTGTAGACGAGCCCCCACGTCTGGAACCAATAGCCCAAAAAGAGCACGAGCCCGATGAGGGCCCCTTGGAGCCACGTCCGGAGCGGTGGCCCCGCGGCCCCCCCGCGGAGCCTGCGGCCGAACAGCAACAGCAGGAACCCCAACGCCAGCGCAAAGCGATAGAATAGAAACGTGAACGTGGGGACCTCCTGGAGGCTCTCCTTGACGAGCACGAAGGTCCACCCCCAGATCGCCGCTACCCCCACGAGCAGAAGGTCCGCAAGCAGCCGCTGGGGGGGTGCGGCCTCGGGACTTGGGCTTGCGCCCGGCTTCGGAAAAGCGGCGTCCGACCCTTCCCTTCCGCATGCCATGGTCCCATATCCCCGCGGTCCCGAGGCGTCGACCCTCGGGGGGCTCGCAAACGGGTTCACTCTAGCTTACGATGAAGGAGCCTGCCACGGGCCGGTCGTCGCAGTGCTGGGTCTGACACTCGAACGAGTGCAAAACCCAAGGCAATGGAGGAGGGCGACGATGCCGCAAGAGAGGGACCTGGAGGCGGTCAAGAGGGCAAAGTCCCGTTTTCCCCTGCTGGAGCCGATCGCGCGCCGCTGGAGCCCGCGCGCCTTCCGCGACGATCCCGTGGAGCCGGAGAAGCTCGGCTCGCTGCTCGAGGCGGCGCGCTGGGCGCCCTCGTCGTTCAACGAGCAGCCGTGGCGCTTTCTCGTGGCCGTCCGTCGGGACGACCCCGAGGCGTTCGAGAAGCTCTCGAGCTGTCTCCTGGAGGGGAACCGCTCCTGGGCCGGCCGCGCCCCCGTGTTGCTCCTCACCGTGGCCAAGACGTACTTCGGGGACGACCCCACGAGGAAAAACCGTCACGCGTGGCACGACGTGGGGCTGGCGACGGCGCAGATGGTGCTGCAGGCCGCCGCGCTCGGGCTGAGCACGCACCTTATGGCGGGGTTCGACCGCGATCGGGCGCGCGAGCTCCTCGCGATCCCCGACGGCTACGAGCCCGTGGCCGTGATGGCCGTGGGCTACCGCGGGGATCCCGAGACCCTCCCGCCCGATCTCCGGGAGCGGGAGACGGCCCCCCGCGCCCGCAAGCCCCTGGAGGAGATCGCCTTCGGCGGGCGCTTCGGGGCACCCCTTTCGCTGCGCCCGTCGGTGGAGGTGGAGGAGGAAGGCTAGCGGGCGAGCAGCACCTCGACGAGCCCCTCTCCCCCCTCCAGGGCCGTGAGCGCCTTCCCCACGATCGCCCCCTCGCACGCCGCGGGGCGGGGGCAGCGCATGGCGTACCCGGGCTTCGAGGCCGTGGTGAGCAGATCCCCGGGGCGGATGGGGCCGTTCTCCGCAATCGCTTTGACGTAGACCCGACCCATGAGCGCCAACAGCGGCCTTCCCCCTCCCCCGTCCGCCTTGCCGACCCCCCAAGCTCCCGCCCACCGATGGGCCAACAGCTCCCGCAGGGAAAGCCGCGGCTGCGGCATCGGTCCCCCTAAGCGACCCGCTACCAGGGAGGCGAGCCCCCGCCCCCACCGCAAGGGGGACGCCTCCACGGCGCGTGCGCGTCTCACCCCCGCTAGGTCCTCCAGGAGGAGCAGCCGGGGCGGGAGGAAGGGAGGTCTTCCGAGAGCCAGAGCCGCCAGCTCCTCGGAGCGGTTTCCCAGCACGATCCCC
>JALUUA010000208.1 GCA_027021605.1 Candidatus Bipolaricaulota bacterium
CTTCGAGTTCTTGGAGGGCCAAGGCCAGAGGGCGATTGTGCTCTGCGGTCGGGATGCCGTCCAGCTCCGCTTCGACAACGCGAGCGATCCGCTCCCTCTCGACAGGATCGCGGCGCGCTTGGGCGCCGCGGGCGTCGTGCGCGCCAACGAGCACTTGGTGAGCTTCCGCCCCCACGGGCAGAGCGTCGAGCTGGTCGTCTTCCGGGACGGGCGGGCCATCGTCAAGGGCGTCCGCAGCGAGTCGGAGGCCCGCGGCCTCTACGCCAAGTACGTCGGCGTCTAGCTCAAGCTAGCTCGCTAGCCCACTAGCCCAGAAGATCCCGCAGCGCCTCTTCCAGATGGGGAAACCGAAAGCGGTACCCCGACTCCTGGGCTTTCTGGGGGACCGCGCGGGTGCTGGCGAGCAGCTCCCCGGCGAACTCCCCCAGCGCGAGCTTGAGGGCAAACGCGGGCGCGGGCAGCACCGCCGGACGCCGCAGGACCCGCCCCAGGGTCTTGGCGAAATCCCGCTGGCGGACGGGCTCCGGTGCCACGGCGTTGACGGCCCCCGAAAGCGTTTCGTGCTCCAGCGCGAACGCCATGAGTCCGACGGCGTCCTCGATGTGGACCCACGACCACCACTGCCGCCCGGAGCCCAGCGGCCCGCCCAGGCCCAGCTTAAAGGGCAGCAGCATCCGCGGGAGGGCCCCGCCGTCGCAGCCCAGCACGATCCCAAAGCGCAGACAGACAACCCGTAGGCCCAGCTCCTCGGCCCTCTGGGCTTCGCGCTCCCAGTCTTGGCAGACCCGCGCAAGAAACCCCGTACCCGGCGGCGCGTCCTCCGCCAAGAGCTCATCCCCGCGGTCGCCGTAGTAGCCCACGGCGCTGGCCGAGATGAGCGCACGGGGTCTCTCCGCCTCGCGGAGCTGGGCCAGGCCCGTGACGAGGTTGCGCGTGCCCCGCACCCGCGATTCGTAGATTTTTCGCTTCTTTTCGGGGGTCCAGCGCCCGGCGATCGTCTCGCCCGCCAGGTGCACGACGGTTTCGGCCCCCGTTAGGGCCTCCCTGGGGGGCTCGCGGTCGGCGCTCCAGCGGTAGACTTCCATTGGTGACAGAAGCCGAAGGGCCCGCTCCAGGTCGCGCGAGAGCGCGAACGGCTCGTAGCCCCGTTCCCGCAGGCGCTCACAGAGCCTGCGCCCTAAGAAGCCCGTCGCGCCGGTGATCAGAACTCGCATGGGGACATTTTAACGAGCGTGTGCCTTGAGGAACTCCCGCAGTAACGCCGTCGCGTACGCGCCCTTGGGAAGCTCGAATTCGAGCCACAGCCCCTCGGGCGCGGGCTCGAGGGAGATATCGCGCAGGGGAAGCCGTCCGGGACGGCGGCTCCCCCGGAGCTTGGCCCGCCGAAAGTGCTCCGGCGAAAGCTCCTCCCGCTCCAAGATCTCCCGCTCCAGCTCCCCCGGCAGCCCTTGGGCCCGGCGCATCTTCGCCCCGTAGATGGGGCCCGTGTAGGCGATCTCTCCCCGCTCGAACTTCGAGCGCTCGGCCTCGACGTCGCGCACCTCGAAGAGCCCGCCCGTGGCCAGAACTTGGGCAACGTCCCCCTCCAGGAGCCGGGCGAAGAGCCCGCGCTCGATCCGCAAGGCGAGCCACTCGTTGAAGAGGTGCGCTTGAAAAGCTGATAAGAGGAGTTTGCGGGTCCAGCGGCTGAGCTTGGGTTCTTCTTGTCCCAACAAGATCTTCCGACCCCGCTCGGCGTTTCGGGCATCGACCCCGAAGCGCTGCTCGCCGTAGTAGTTGGGCACCCCGCGCTCCTTGAGAGCTTGGGTGATCGCCTCGGCGCGCCGGAGGGCTTCTTTGGCGTCTAAGGGGATCTGCGAGATCAGAACCCGGAAGCGGTTCCCCTTCAGGTGCCCCGTGCGCAGCTTGTTTCGATGGCGTTTGGCCCCCTCTACCGTGACGGGGAGCGCCTCTTCGATCCTGCGGGCGACCTCTTCGGGGGAGATGCGGGGATCGGGCAGGTGAATGGAAAACGTCTGGGTCGTGCGGGCGCGCTTGTCCTTCAGCCCCGCGACGCCCACGTCGGCGGGCTTTAACCCGAAGAGCTTCGCGAGCCGGAGCTGGAGCTCCCGCGTGGTGAGGCCCTCGCGGGTGAGGCGGACGTAGACGTGCTCCCCCTCGCCCGAGGGTTCGTAGAGCGGGATCTCCTCCACCCGAAAGTGGGAGGGCTCCGCCTTGATCCGGCCCCCGAGCCCCGGGAGGTCGGGCGTGAGGTAGGGATAGGAGCAAGGCCACCCCTCCCCAGTCCCCGTGGCTGTCCTTCCCCGTTTGCCCGCGTTCCCCGCGTTCGCCCGCCCGCCGGGCATCGCATCAGTACCAAATGAGGAAGTAGAGCAGCTCGCCGGTGCCGACGCTGATCAGCCACAGCGCCAGGAACGCGTACGTCAGCCTCCGGTGCTCGCGGAAGAAGGAGCGTCCCCGTTTGGAGGCCCGATACGCCAGCACGGAGATCGCGATGAGCCCGATCAGCATCCCCAGAGAGAGCACGCCGTGAAAGGCACCTAAGAGGCCCACCCACTCGGCCAGGGGGTTCGGGGCGTTCCGCACCACCACCAGCGCTCGGCTGATCATGTACGTCACGTTCACGGCGATCTCGAACGTCAGGGTGGCGAACAACAACCCGGCCCGAAACGGCCCGCCCTTAAGATTGCTAACGATCACGTACAGCACCAAGGCGGTGACGACCAGCTCCGAGATCGCGGAGAACGTGCTGAAGGCGAAGGGGTTTTCCCAGGGCATACGACGAGGCTACTCCTCCCGCTTGCCGAAGTGGCGATCCAGCATCAATAAAGCGGGCTTGTGCTCCCCGGCCCGCTCCAGCTGGGCCACCGCCTCGGAGGTGATCTTCTCCTCCTCCACCTGCTCGTCGATGAACCACTGGAGCATCACTTGGGTGGGGTAGTCCCCCTCTTTCGCGGCCAGATCGTAGAGCTTGTAAATGCGTTGCGTGATCTTGCACTCGTGCTCGTACGCCTTCCGGAACGCGTCCAGGGGGGACTTGAACCGAACGGGCGGCTTCTCGATCGCGCCCAGCTGAACCCGCCCGCCCCGGTCGTTGAGGAAGTCGAAGATCTTCATCGCGTGCTCGATCTCCTCGCGGGATTGCACGCGCATCCACTTCGCAAACCCTGGCCAGTTCTCCGCCTCGAAGTACGCCGCCATCGACAAGTAGACGTACGCCGAATGAAGCTCCGCGACGATCTGCTCGTTGAGCGCGTCCTGCAGCTTCTTGCTCGGTGCGGCCATCGGGTGCCTCCCTTATGCGTATTGCTAGAACTCGGGATTACGTTACGTGCCGAACTTCTGCAGCCAGTTGTTGTAGCCCGCCAGCATGGGGACGACCCGGCCCGCGAAGCGGTGGAGCCCCCCGCGCTGAGCGGCCCGCTCGTGAAACGCCTCGACGGGGTCGGGAAGCACGTTCGGGCCCGCAAACAGCACGGGCACCGGGTCCGAGACGTGGTCCCCGTATTGCACGGGCGTGGCGTGGTCCCCCGTAAACGCCAAATGAGTACGCTCCCAGTCGAGGCCTTCGACCAACGGCTTTAGGGCTTCGTCGATCCTCTCGATGAACCCCATTTTAGCTTGGGCGTTGCGGTCGTGGCCCGCGGTGTCCGTCCCCTTGATGTGCACGAACACGAAATCTTTCCGCCGAAGCTCCTCGAGGGCGAGCGCGATCTTATTGTTGACGTTCGTGTCAAGCCCGCCCGTGGCCCCCTCGGCCCGCTGAAATTCGAGCCCCAGGAGCTTCCCGATCCCGATGTAGAGGGCCCCGGCGGCGATCACGGTGCCCGTTATCCCGTAGCGCTGCGGCAGGGTCTCGAACCGGGGGACGGTCGAGGGCCCGCGGGGCAACAAGATGTTCGCGGGCGGAAGCCCCTTCGCCTCCCGCTCCTTGTTGAGGGGGAGGTCCTTGAGGACCTCGTAGGACTGCTTGAGGATGTCGTTTACGATTTGGGCCGTGCGGCGGGCTTGGGGCGTGTCCTCCAGGGGGACGACCTCGTGGACCCGGCGGCCCACCTCATGGGGATCGGCCTCCGAGACGGAGGGGGAGAGATCCGGGCCCCTCAGCACCAGGGCCCCGCGGTGCTCCGTGCTCGCTTTAAAGAGCACCTCCACGTCGGGCGCGGAACGGGGTTTCAGCCCTTGAAGGGCCCTTTCGAGCTCTTCTTGGCCCTCGTGGATGCGCCCGGCCCGGCGGTCCCTTACGACGAAGTTCTCGTCGACGGTGGCGAAGTTCGTCCGGAAGCAGATGTCCCCCTCGTGGACCTCTAGGCCGACGCCGACGGCCTCGAAGACCCCCCGGCCCGGGTATTCGCGAAAGGGGTCGTACCCGAAGATTGAAAGATGCGCCGTGTCGCTCCCGGGCCGCACCCCCGGGGCGATGGGGTCCAGAAGCCCGAGGGCCCCGCGGCGGGCCAGCTCGTCGAGGTGGGGCGTCCGCGCGGCCTCCAAGCACGTCTTGCCCTCCGGGGTGTCCGTGGGGCGGCCCCCCAGCCCGTCGGCGATGATCAGCATCCCCTTGAATTCCTTCATGGTTTTCCCTTGCAATCGTTTGCAATCGTCACGCGTACAGCCCCCGAGCCCGGGCGGCCTCGGCCACGCGGGCGACGGCGACCATGTAGGCCGCCGTTCGCAGGTCGACGCTTTCGCGCTCGGCCATCTCCCACACCCGCCGGAACGCCCGGCGCAGGAAGCGGGCCAGCTGGCGGTCCACCTCCCGGGCGCTCCAGAACCAGAAGGCCCGGTCCTGGACCCACTCGAAGTAGCTTACGGTCACACCCCCAGCGTTCGCCAAGATGTCGGGCACCACGACCACGCCGCGCTCGTACAGGGCGCGATCCGCCTCCAGGGTCGTGGGGCCGTTCGCCAGCTCGATCACGATCTTCGCTTTGATGTCGTCCGCGTTCTCCTCGTGGATTTGGTTTTCGATCGCCGCGGGGACGAGCACCTCGACGTCCAGCTCCAACAGCTCCTCGTTGGTGAGGGGCTCCGTGCCGGGGAAGTCCTTTACGGAGCCCGTCTCCCGGACGTGCGCCTTGAGCTTGGGGATGTCGAGGCCCTCGGGGTTGTAGACCCCGCCGTAGATGTCGCTCACGGCGACGATCTTGGCCCCGGCCTCGTGGCAGAAGAGGGCCATGTTCGAGCCCACGTTTCCGAAGCCCTGGACGGCCATGGTGACGCCCTCGAACTCCCTGCTTAAAGCTTTGAGGATCTCCTGGGCGACGAAGAAGCCGCCGCGGCCCGTGGCCGTCTCCCGCCCCTCAGAGCCCCCTAGGACCTTGGGCTTGCCCGTCACCAGGCCGGGCATGAACTGCCCCCGGTGGTGCATGCTGATCGTGTCCACGAACCAGGCCATCTCCCGCTCGCCGGTGTACACATCCGGGGCAGGGATGTCGATGTCGGGCCCGATCATGAACGAGAGCTCCGAGGCGAAGCGCCGGGTCAAGCGCTCGAGTTCCCCCTCACTCATCCGGGTGGGGTCGCAGCGGACCCCGCCCTTGGCGCCGCCGAAGGGGAGGCCCGCCACCGCGCACTTCCAGGCCATCAGCACCGCCAGGCCCTCGACCTCTTGGAGGGTCACCTTGGGGTGGTAGCGAATGCCCCCCTTGGTGGGCCCCACGATGGGGTGGTGCTGAACGCGGAAGCCCTCGAAGCGCTCCACCCGCCCGTCGTCCATCACCACGGGGAACTCGACGGTGACCTTGCGCTTGGGGTATCGCAGGAGGGTGCGCATCGGCTCCTGAAGCCGGAGCCGGTCGGCGGCCACGTCGTAGAAGTGGCGCGCCAACTCGAGCATCTGGATCTCGGAGCGCCGACGGAGCTCCGAGCCCGCGTGCTGCCCCCTACTCCCGCTGCGATTCCGTCCCTTAGCGCTCAGTTCGGATCCCTCGGCTTACCGCGCGGTTGCTCCTCGGCTCGATAAGATTTAGCCCTGCCGGGCCTGCTCGTAGCGCTTGGCGACGTCGTCCCAGTTGACCACGTTCCACCAGGCTTGGATGTACTCGGGGCGGCGGTTCTGGTACTTGAGATAGTAGGCGTGCTCCCAGACGTCGAGGCCCAGGAGGGGCACCAGCCCCAGGGTCAAGGGGCTCGTCTGGTTGGGCATCGTCTGGATCTGGACGCCCTTCGTGAGGGGGTTGTAGACGAGCCAGGCCCAGCCGCTCCCCTGCACGCCCCCCGCGGCGGCGGAGAACTGCTCCTTGAACTGCGAAAAGCCCCCGAAGGCTTGGTTGATGGCATCGGCGAGGGTCCCGGAGGGCTCGCCCCCGCCCTGGGGGCTCATGTTCTCCCAGAAGATCGCGTGGTTGTAGTACCCGCCGCCGTGGAAGTTGACGGCCCCGCGGATGTCCTCGGGGACGGCGTTGATGTACTGCAACAGCCGCTCGATGGACCACTCTTGCAGTTCGGGATGCTTCTCCAGCGCGGCGTTGAGCCCGTTGGTGTAGGCTTGGTGGTGCTTGTCGTGGTGGAGCCGCATGGTTTGTTCGTCGATGTGCGGCTCCAGCGCGTTATAGTCGTACGGAAGCGGTGGAAGTTCGAACTTCGGCATCTCGATTCCCTCCTCCTGGACATGGGGCATTGGGATGTGCGATCATAGCCCCTGAGGCTAGGCACTTTCAAGTTCCCGAAGGTGAAGCTTCCCTTCGCGCCCTTGCCGTCGACGGTGGATCGCAGTACGCTTATCGTTGACCCACGTGGATCCACGGGGGGATCGAATGGCCAAGCGCAAGGAGAACCCGAAGGTGACCCGCATCTCGGCCACCGAGGCCAAAACCCACTTCGGCCGGCTCATCCGCCGCGTCCGGCGGGGCGGGGAGTACGTCATCGTGGAGCGGGACGGCATCCCCGTGCTGGGAATTCTGGACGCCGATGAGCTGGAAGACTACCTGGACCTCCACGACGAGGCCCTGCAGGAGCAAATCCGGCAAGGCTACGCGGAGTATCGAGAGGGAAAGACCCGTCCTATAGAAGAGGTCCTTGCTGAGGTGGAGGACGAAGCGGGCTCTCCGTAAGGGGCATGTCGTACCGGGTTGTGACTACGTCCCGCTTCGAGCGGGATTTCCGGGCCCTGGCCAAACGCCACCCCCAGGTGATCCGCCGCGTGAAAGCCATTTCGCTATGACATCTTCGGAGACGAGGTGGTTCTCTACTCCTGCAAGCCCCGACGGGCCGCGTATCGAAGCGGATGAGGCCCATAGCCGAGGGGGCCCAAAATGAGAAGGGTACACCGGAGGATACACGTAGCGGCGCTGGGTGCGGTCACGGCGTTGAGCGTGTCCCTCCTGTCGTGCCAGCGGGAGGAACCCGAACGAGCGGAGCTTCCCGAAAAGAGCGAGCAATCCGAAAACGAGGTGAGTTCGATGGCCTTCAAGCTCATGAGTCCGGCGTTCCAAGACGGTGAGACCATCCCGGAGAGGTACACCTGCGTGGGGGAGGACGTCTCCCCGCTCCTTGTGTGGGAGGGCGCCCCCGAGGGGACGCGATCGTTCGCCCTGGTGGTGGAGGATCCCGACGCGCCCGGGGGCACGTTCGTCCACTGGGTGATCTTCAACATCCCCGGGGATGCCACGGGGCTGCCCGAGGGCGTCGAGCCCTTGGAGAAGCTGGAGAACGGGGCCGTGCAGGGCGCCAACGACTTCCGGCGCTTAGGCTACGGTGGCCCGTGCCCGCCCCCGGGAAAGCCCCATCGCTATTATTTCATCCTGTGGGCCCTCGACCGGGAGCTCTCCCTCGGGCCGGGGGTCACGAAAGATCGCTTAGAGCTGGAGATCGAGAAGTTCGGCGGACCGCTGGGGGAGGCCCGGCTCATGGGGACCTTCGGGCGCTAGCCTGAGCCCGTCGTTCCTCCCACAGGGCCGCCACTTCCCCGGCCAGGTAAAACGAGCCCGTGACGCAGAGCAGATCCCCGGCACCCACGCGGGAGAGGGCCCGCTCCCAAGCCCTCGGGATCTCGGGCTCGACCTCGCAGGGGACCTCGGGCCTAAGCCCTTGAGCGAGCCCTTGGAGTTCGTGAGGGTCGTGGCTGCGGGGCTGGCCCGTCGTCGTGAACACGACATGAGAGGCCACTGCCAAGATCTCTCGCAGGCACCCGGGGGCGTCCTTGTCGTCGGAGAGCGCGAACAAAAGCACCACCCGCCGGTCGGGGAAGCCCTCGAGAAGCGCCTGCCGCAGTGCCCGCAGCGACGACGGGTTGTGGGCCACATCCAAGACGATCCCGGGATCCCGGGAGAGCACCTCAACGCGCCCCCGTAGGCGGACGCTCTTCAAGCCCTCCCTTACATCCCCTTCGCCCAGGGGCTGGCCCGTCGCTTCCGCAAACGCCTCCAGGGCGGCCACGGCCACGGCGGCGTTCGTCCGTTGATGGGCCCCCAGGAGGGGCACGCTCAGCCCGGCGTAGCGCCGCCGCCAGGTCTCGACGGCGAACGGCCCGCCGTCCTTGGGGTCGATCAGCCGAAATTCCCTCCCCAGCCGGAAGCAGGCGGCGTCAAGCTCCCGGGCGCGCGCCTCGATCACGCGGGCGGGTCCGGGCTCGACCACCCCGGAGACCGCGGGGACGCCGGGCTTGAGGATCCCCGCCTTCTCCGCGGCGATCCGTTCCAGCGTGTCGCCCAGGATGTGCGTATGGTCGTAATCGATGCTGGTGATCGCG
>JALUUA010000209.1 GCA_027021605.1 Candidatus Bipolaricaulota bacterium
ACCCTCGCTCATCTTACGCACCCCCGCCTTCCCCGAGGAGAACGAGCTTGAGGAGGGCCATGCGCACGGGCACCCCGTTTCCGGCCTGCTCGAAGTACTTGGCCTGCGGCAGGGCGTCCACGTCGGGATGGATCTCGTCGACCCGCGGCAGGGGGTGCAAGACGATCGCGTCCTCCCGAAGCTGCTCTTGCACGATCTGGGGGGTGAGCACGTACGCCCCCTTCACCTTCTCGTACTCCTCGATATCGGGGAAGCGCTCCCTCTGGATGCGGGTCACGTACACGACGTCGAGCCCTTCGAGCTCTAGCTTCTCCTGCTCGTGATAGTTCACTGTCCCCTCCAGCTCGCGGAGGACGGACTCGGGCATCCGCAGGTTGGGCGGGGAGATGAGCCGCAACGAGACGTCCTCGAAGCGGGTCAGGGCCGTGGCCAGCGAGTGCACGGTCCGCCCGAAGCGCAGGTCCCCCACCATGCCAATGCGTAAACCGTCGATTCTCCCTAGGCACCGCTGGATGGTGAACAGATCGAGAAGCGTTTGGGTGGGGTGCTGATTCGCCCCGTCGCCCGCGTTGATGACGGGCACGCCCGCCACGTCCGCGGCCAGCCGAGCGCTCCCCTCCAGGGGGTGGCGCATGACGATCACGTCCGCGTAGCGCTCAACCATGCGAATGGTGTCGGCCAGCGTCTCCCCCTTCTTCTGGGAGGTCGACTCCACATCGGAGAAGCCGATGATCCGCCCGCCGAGGCGCTCGCAGGCGCTGGCGAAACTGAGCTGGGTGCGGGTGGAGGGCTCGAAGAAGAGGGAGGCCATCACCTTGCCCCGGAGGAGGTCCGGGTTGGGGTGGATCCGTTGGGCTTCCTGAAGGACCGTCTCGATATCGCGGCGGGAGAACTCGCGGATGGAGATCACGTCCCGGCCTTGCCAGCTTGGGGCCATCTACCTTCCTCCCTCGAGCGGGGATTATAGGGCTTTTTTCGATCCCGGACAAATCGATATCCCTCCGGGAAGCGGGCCTTAACGGCCCTGTTCAAATAAGGACCCAGCCGGTAGGATGCCCAGGGAGGTGATCGAAATGCCCCCTGTCCGCATCCGCAGGCTGGGTCAACTCTTCCGGCGCGCTCACCTCTTGCAGCGGGAGCGCACCCCCGCCTGGGCTGTTGCTCTCGCTGCCGTCCTTTACCCCATGGGGCTGAGCCTGCGCAGGATCTCGGCATACCTCGCCCTCCACGGGGTCGAGCGCGCCCACACCGCCGTATGGTACTGGCTCCAGAAACTGGGCGACAAGTCCTTATGGGGCGGAGAGATGCCCCGGAGAATCCTGGTCGACGAGACGTGGGTGAAGGTGGGTGGGAGAAGCGGCTGGATCTTTACCGCCCTGGACCCTCAGAGCGACAAGTCCTTATGGGGCGGAGAGATGCCCCGGAGAATCCTGGTCGACGAGACGTGGGTGAAGGTGGGTGGGAGAAGCGGCTGGATCTTTACCGCCCTGGACCCTCAGACCGGACGGGTGCTCTACCTGGAGCCCTTTTGGGAGCGGGACAGCTGGAGTGCCGTGGCCTTTTTGCAGGCGCTTTGGGAGCACTATGGGGCTTTGCCTCAGGAGGTGGTGGTGGACGGAGCGGACTGGTGGGCCATCGCCCTGTCCCATTTTGGCATTGTGCGGGTGGTGATGGCTCGAGGGATCCGTAACGCGATCGAGGGCTTCTACGGGGAGTTCCTCAAGCGGAGGATAAAGGACTTCGATCGATACTTTCCCACGTGGGATCGGGAACTGAAGAGCGTGAAACGCTGGTTGCGGGTCTTCGCGTGGTGGCACAATGCTACTCGCTTGGGTTCCTTACCGCAGCTTATTTGAACAGGTCCGGCCGT
>JALUUA010000210.1 GCA_027021605.1 Candidatus Bipolaricaulota bacterium
AACGAATTTGCGAGCCCCACTCAATGCTCTTCTGCTCCCCCTTGAGCTTGGCCAGCTCCTCCTCCTGCTGGCGCCGCTTGAGTTCGTAGAGCTTCGCCTTGAGCATTCGCAGGGCGATCTCTTTGTTTTGGTGCTGGGAGCGCTCCCGCTGGCAGGCTACGACGATGCCCGTGGGCAGGTGCGTGATCCGCACGGCGGAGTCCGTTTTATTTACATATTGCCCCCCCGCCCCGCTGGCCCTATAGGTGTCAACCCGAAGGTCCTCCTCGCGGATCTCGATCTCGGGGTCCTCAACCATGGGGGTGACAGACACGGCCGCAAAGGAGGTGTGGCGGCGCTTGTTCGCGTCAAACGGGGAGATCCGCACCAGGCGATGCACCCCCTGCTCGTTGCGCAGATACCCATACGCATAGGGTCCCCCGACCTCCACGGTGGCGCTCTTGATCCCGGCCACCTCGCCGGGGCTCACCTCCAGAACCCGATACCGAAAGCCGCGGCGCTCCAGCCAGTTGATGTACATCCGAAGGAGCATCTCCGCCCAGTCCTGGGCGTCCGTGCCCCCCGCGCCCGCCTGGATCGTAAGATAACAGGGCCCCTCGTCGTAGGGGCCACTGAGAAAGGTCTCCAGCTCCAGGCGGTCCAGCTCTTGGGCGATGGTTTGGAGCTGCTCCTCTGCTTCCCGGTGGGCCGCCGCGTCGTCCTCCTCCTCGGCGAGCTCCGCGAGCACTTCGAGATCCTCCAAAGCGCGCTCCAGGCGCTCGAACTTCTCGACCTGGGCGCGCTTGGCTTCGAGCTCTTGGGAGATCTGCTTGGCCCGCGCTCGGTCGTCCCAGAAGTCGGGGCGACCCATCTCGGCCTCCAGCTCCCGGACGCGGGCCCTCAAGGAGGGAACGTCAAAGGCGATCCCCGACGGCCTCGAGCCGTCGGCGCAGCTCCTCGATCCGTTCGCGTTCGATGGCCATTTGCACCGATCACCCCGCAGATTTTAGGATTTCAACGCGATGAGCGCAACCGAGTCTGAAACGAAGGGGAAGAAGGGCACCCTCCACCTGGTGGCCACCCCCATCGGGAACTTGAAGGACATCACGCTGCGGGCCCTGGAAATCTTGAAGAGCGTGGACTTGATCGTTGCAGAGGACACCCGCCGCTCGCGCGTTCTGCTGGAACATTACGGCATCGAGACGCCCTTCGGGCCCAGCTTGTACGAGGGCGTCGAGCCCCAGCGCGTGGAGCGCGTTCTGAATCTGCTGAAGGAGGGCAAAGATGTGGCTCTCATCTCCGATGCGGGGACCCCGCTCATCCAAGATCCCGGGTTCCTGCTGGTGCGGCGGGCCGTGGAGGAGGGGGTTCGGGTGGTGCCCGTCCCCGGCCCCACGGCGCTGGTCGCCGCGCTGGTGGCCTCGGGGTTCCCCACGGATCGCTTTGTCTTTGAGGGCGTCCCGCCCAAGAAGCCGGGGAAGCGGCGGGCCTTCTTTGAATCGTTGAAGGACGAGGAGCGCACCGTGGTGCTCTACGAGAGCCCCCATCGTATCCTCAAGACGTTGGAAACCTTGGCGGAGGTGATGCCTCGGCGGGAGATCTGCGTGGCTCGCGAACTCACCAAGATACACGAGGAGTTCCTGCGGGGGACGGCTGAAGAGGTGCTCCGGCGGCTCCAAGAGCGTCCCCGCGTGAAGGGGGAGTTTGTGCTGGTGATTCGGGGCAAAAAGACTTAAGGCTTTCGACCCGCCCCCGATGCGGGGACCTTTAGCAAATCGCGCAAAAACTCGGGGGCGAAATCCGCCCCGTTCGGCCAAGTTACGGTGTGCAGCTCTGGGTCCAGGGTAAACTTCCGGAAGTAGTCGGGATCCTTCAGGGGCTCAAAGATCTCGCCCTCCAATTCGTGTTCTAAATCTACCTCCCCCTCGCTGCCGTCGGAGAAGCGCAGATAGAGCTTATATCCGCCTACATACTTCGCTTCCACAACCCGTAAGATCATCGTCTTCACTCCAGGGGTGCGATGTCTTCACTCCAGGGGTGCGATCTTCCTCAGTGGCTTACGCTCTCGTGCCATGTTCCAGAGCTCCCGAAGTTCATCCCTGTGCAGTTCATGCCATTCCAACACATGGCGCAGCGCCCGCCGAGGAAAGCGACCCTCAACCACCCCGGTTTCGATTTCGACCGTGATCTCATACTCCCCGTACTTCGCGTGAAAGTGGGGCGGCTCATGGTCTCGATAGTAGATCACGATAACAATCCCCAGAAAGCGGGAGATCTCGGGCATTGGGCTGTCACGTGTGCTTGTCCGCCACCGTGGAAGCCGCGTAGGCGTCGGGTTTGGTCTTGACGGCAAAGCCCGAGCCGAGGATCATCCCCACGACCTCGTCGATGAGCTCGCGGGTGGGGCCGCGCTCCCCCACGTCGACGTGAATCTCCAAGTTGTAGTCCAGGAGGGTGCGCTCCTCCAAAGCCTCCATGAGCGCCTTGGCCAGCTCGAACGACAACAGTGCTTCCTTGTAGATCTTCTGGCGCAGGGTGTGCACCTTCGGTTCGCGGACCCGGCGCCAGAAGTAGCGGCCCCCCTTGCCCACCCGGTGGATGATGATGGCGCTCACGAAGTCCATCTCCCCCAGCCCGGCGTGGGAATCGGTCCCCACCACGATCTGGTAGTTCTCCTCGGGGTCCTCCTCCATGAGGGCCACCAGATCGTCCACCACTTCCGCAAACGACATCCGACCCTTGGTCGGGCTGTAAAAGCGCTCATCCGGTCTCATACGCGAAAACCCCAAGGGGATTATACGGCCTAGGGGAGATTCAGCAAGAGGGAGAGGCTGCCGGAGTCAAAGCGCACCACCAAGAGATCGGGCGCTGCGCTCCCGGAGAAGTTTCCCGCAAGGAGCGCCGTGGGGCTGCCCAGGACGGGGAACTCGCGCGCCAGGGCGTCGGGGAAGCGGCCCAGCCCGTCGCCCAGGAGCACCGTCACGGACTCCGCCGTGCTGTTGGCGGCGGCCAGGTCGGGTACGCCGTCCCCATCGAAGTCCCCCACGGCCACGGCGCGGGGACCCGCCCCCACGGGCACGGGCTCCGGGGGCCGGAACCTCCCGTCCCCTCGGCCCCTTAAGACGCTGAGCGCGCTCCCCTGGGCGTTGGCGCTCACCAGGTCGAGCGCGCCGTCCCCGTCGAGGTCGTGGGCGAGGAGGGCCGTAGGGCCCGGCCCCAGCTCGTAGACCTCGCCCATCCGAAAGCCCCCCACGCCGTTCCCGATGAAGATTCTGAGCGAGTTGTCCAGGAAGTGGGCCACGGCCAAGTCGGGCCGCCCGTCGCCGTTGAAGTCGCCCGTCGCCAGCGCCGAGGGCCAGCTGCCCACGGGGATCTCCGTGGCGAGGACAAAGCCGCCCTCCCCGTCCCCCAGGAGCACGCTTACCTCGTCGTCGGCGACGTCGGCCACAACGAGGTCGAGGGCCCCATCCCGATCGAAGTCCTCCAGCGCCACCGCGGAGGCCCAGCGCGCCACCGCCATCCTCTCCCCCTCGACGAAGCTCCCGTCCCCCCGGTTGAGAAGGGGTAGGACCGCCCCGGAGTCGAGGTGGGCGACCACCAAGTCGGGAAGATCGTCCCCGTTGAGGTCCCCCAGGGCCAGGGAAACGGGGCGGCGGCTTACGGGGATCGCCTCCTGCCCGCCGAGGGTCCCGTCTTCCCGGCCGAGGAGGAGGGAAAGCGAGTCGTCCTCGCTGTTGACGATCGCTACGTCAAGCAGGCCGTCGCCGTTGAAGTCGGCCGCGACCGCGTCCGTGGGGGCCTCGCCCACCCGCACGTCCCAGGCGCTGGCGAAGCCGAGGACGTGAACGTTCAAGGAGGCCACGCTGCTCGCGCCGTCCGCGTCCGTGACGGTGAGGCGGACCTCATAGATCCCCGGCTCGCGGAAGGTGTGGCTCACCCTCGCCCCGCGGGCGGCCCCCCCGTCCCCGAAGTCCCACTCGTAGCGGACGATCCCCTCCCCCTCGGGGTCGAAGGAGGCCGACCCGTCGAAGGTCACCGTAAGGGGCGGCCAGCCGCTCGTGGGGGTGGCCGCCAGGATCGCGCGGGGCGGCGGGTTCCCCACCACGATGCGCACCCGGTCCTGATCCCGGGCCCCGAAGGAGTCGATGACCGTGAGGGTCACGAGGTAGATGCCGTTTTGGGTGTACGTGTGGCGGGCTTGGAGTCCCTCGGCGGTGGTGCCGTCCCCGAAGTCCCAGAGGTAGCTCACGATGAGGCCGTCGGGGTCGTAGGAGCGGGAGGCGTCGAACTCCACGGTGAGGGGGGCCTCCCCGCGGGTGGGGTTCGCCTCCACGATCGCAACGGGAGCGACGTTCCCGGCAAGGAGCCCACAGCCCCCCAGACCCAACCCGAGGGCGGCGAGGAGCGCTGCGCCCCCCAGACCCGACGCCGCGCCGCGGGCCCTCCACCGCCCGTGTTTGCCCCTACGCGTCCCTATCCCTATCCCCATCTCCATCCCATCTACAGCCTCCCGCGGGGATCTTAGAGGCTCTGTGAGCCCTAAGTCAACAACCCCCGATGACTCTTAATTCAGCTCAGCGCAGCACCACAAGCCGGATTATCCGCTTGCGGACGGGGTTCCCATCGCTGGAGCCGAGACGGGAAGGGGAGACGGTTACGACGGCCAAATAGACCCCGCGGGCCCACCGGGTTGCGGGGATCTCCAGGGCCCTCGGGGCGCACCCCGGGGTGCGGAAGCGCTCCCGGCCCGCGGGGTCGAAGACGCGCACCCGGATGCACTCCCCCGGCCGGAGGCCGCCGACCCTCAAGAGGAGCTTCCGGGACCGAGGGGAGGAGCGGACCTCAACGGCGATCTTCCCGGCGGGAGCGGCGGCGGGCAGGACCCGAATCTCGGAGTCGCCCCCCACGGCCAGCCCGTTCAGCTCGCCCTCCAGGGGGTAGAGGCCGGGATCGAGGGACGAGGGCACCCGCAGGCGGTAGGTGACCGTGCGGCTCTCCCCCGGGCCGAGCGCCGGCCACACCCAGCGGACCTCGCCCCCCGGAAGCCGCTCCAGCTCCGCTCCCGCGGACTCGACGGGCTCCCACGCCCACTCGGACGGAAGGCGCTCCCGCAGCGTTAGGGTGCCGAACCGCATCGCGGGCATCCGCACCGTCACCCGCACGAGGGCCGCCTCCCCGGGCCGGAGCGTCGCGGGGGAGATCGCGCGCACCGCCGAGGGCTCCCCCAACGTCAACGAGAGCTTCCCGTAGCCGCTCTCGACGTCCGGACCCGGTGGGCCGATGTCCACCGTGTTCCGAAGCAGCGCCGCCCACAACGTCTCGAGGTCCCATTCCGGGTTGCGGGAGAGCAGGAGGGCAGCGGCTCCGGCCGCGTACGGCGCCGCGAACGAGGTGCCAAACAGCCCCTCGTGGACGCCGTCGGGGGCGACCAGGTCGGGCTTGAGCCGCCCATCGCTCGTCGGTCCCCGCGCGCTGAAGCCCTCGAGCCCGTCCTCCTCCCAGCGGTAGGCGTTCACCGCCCCCACGGCCAGGGCGCAGGCGCAGTCGGCCGGGGCCATCACGCTCCCGTGCGGGATGGCGGGCGAGAGCGCGTGCCCCAGGCTGAAGACCTTCAACCGAGGAGGCGGCTCAGACCAGCGCCCCTTGCGCTTTACCTTGAGCTTGTAGACGCCGGGATCGGTGACGAGGTACTCCAGCTCCTCGTAGGGGGGATCGAACCCCCGCTGCGGGGCCTCCGCCGAGGCGACCACCTCGTCCTCCCCGTTCAACAAGAAGAGGTCGAGGTCGCGGCTCGTGGCGGGGAAGTCGTCCCAGACGAGCACCAGCGTGATCACGCCGCCGAAGGTGGCCCACACCTTGAGCTCCTCGAGGTCGGGCCGGAACTCCACCCAGCCGTCCCGATCGCGGTCGTAGGCCCGGCCCATCCAGTGGGCCTGGGCTTGGTTCCCCGCGGCGTTGACCCACAGGACGCCCGCATCCCGCGCCCGGCGGACGATGTCGTCGATGGGCCCGGTCCCGTCCCCGAAGTTGGAGCTAAACCAGCCGATGGAGTGGTTGATCACGCGGGCTCCAAGCCGGATCGCGTCCTCAACGGCGTTCTCCAGGCTCACCTCGTCCCCCTCCTCGCCCAAGTTCAGCAGGAGCAGGGACGCCTCGGGGGCCATCTCGTGAACGAGACGGGCGACGGAGAGCCCGTGATCCCCGCCCGACTCGAAGCCCTCCCCGCCGTAGTCGATGGTCCCCACAACTTTGTCGGGGTCGAGCCAGCCCTCCCGATAGGCTTCTTGGAGCCCCTCGAAGCCCACGTCGATGATCGCCACCGTGACGCCCTGTCCCTTGACCCCGTAGCCGTGGAGGAGGCGTCCCCCCGTGGGGAGCACCCCATCGCGGTAGCGGGGGATTCCCGTCTCGAGGGGGTAAAAGCGGAGGGGCCGGCGGACGATCCGCACGCCGGGCGCCTCCGCGAGCTCCGCCAGCGCGTATAGGGGAACGCGGGCCCGCAGGTAGCGCGAGCTTTGCGCTTCCACCGCCCCGCCGAGGCGGGCAACCGTCCCCCGCAACCCCCCCGCAAGCGAGGGGAGCTGGGGCTCGACGATCACCCGCACGCGCCCGGAGTCGAGGTCGATCCCCACCCGCTGGGCGAAGACCTCCCGCTCCGGGGCGTCGAGGCGGAGGAGCTGGGCCAGCGCCCCCTCCAGCCGGGGCGGGGGCTCCCCTGCGGGACCCCCCAGGGCCGGGAGGTCCCCTTTCCAGCCCATCCCCACCAGGACAAGCGCCAGCCCCACCCAGCCTATACCGCGCACAAGAGCGTCTGCTTTTGCGCTTGCTTGTGCTTGTGCTTTTGCTTTCGATCGCATCTCGACCGGGAGAATAGCCCCTTTTGCCTCCGGAGGCAATGCTTAGCCTGCAAGGTCCTTCTCGTACACGCGGTACGTCTTGTATCGCTCGCCCCCCACCAGCTCGATCGCCCGGATGATGAGGTCGTTGTCCTCCAGGATCCAGGAGCACTCGCAGCGCGTGAAGGGGAGCCGAAGCCCGTCGCGGATGAGGGCCGTGTACAGAAGCGCGTCCACGCCGCGGATCCGGTGACGGCGCTTGATCCCCAGCGTGAGGAGCCTTAGGCCCCGAATCCGGCGGGCCGCCCGCAGGAGCTTAAAGACCCCGAAGGGGAAGAGCCTTCCGTTTAGGGACTTGAGGGCCTCGTTGAAGTCGGGGACCGCCAGGGCAAAGCCCACGGGCTCGTCCGCGCGCTCGACGATCTTGGCCAGCTCCGGGCGCACGATCCGCTTGAGATCCCGGGCCTGTTCCGTAAACTCCCGCTCCGTAAGCGGCACAAACCCCCAGTTGCGCTCCCAGGCTTCGTTGTAGATCTCCCGCAGTCGGCGCACCTCGCCGCGAAAATCGCGCAGGTTGAGGCTGCGCACCCGGAAGCCTTTCTCCCGGGCGCGCTCGGCGATCTTCTCCAAGCGGGGGAGGAGCTCCTCCATGCGTTGGTGCAGCGCCTCGTCGATCTCGATGCGAAACGCCAGCAGATCCTTGGCCTTATGGTAGCCGCTATCCTCGATAAACTGCGCGTAGTACGGCGGGTTATACGGCATAAGGAGCGCCGGAGGCGAGTCGAAGCCCTCGACGAGCAACCCGGAGTAGCCGTTGGTGTTGAACCCAAAGGGGCCGCGCAGCTTCGTCATCCCCCGCTCGCGGGCCCAGCGCTCCGCCGCCCCGAGCAGGGCGCGCGCCACCTCCTCGTCTTGAGGGGCCTCGAAGAACCCGAAGAACGCCGTCTTTTCTTGATGGAACTCGTTGTGGAGGCGATCGATGTGGGCCGAGATCCGGCCCACGGGCTTTCCGTCCTGCAGGGCCAGGAAGAGCTGCACCTCGGCGTGCTCGAAGAAGGGGTTTCGGCGGGGATCGAAGCGCTTGTGCTCGTCGAGGAGCAGGGGTGGGACCCAGCAAGGGTCATGGGCGTAGATCCGCCACGGGAGCCGGACGAACGCGCGAAGCTGCCGCCGGGTGCGCACGGGGGTGATCTCAACGCTCATCGGGCAGCCATCTTACCGGAGGAGCTCAAAAGCAGGCAAACGTGTCCGCAAAATACCGCAAAATAGCAGGACCCCGGACGCAGCCGGGGTCCTGCCCTCCGGGTGGGTCACGTACGAGCTACTACGAGCTGCTAAACTGCTACGAGTACGATTCCCTCAGATCAGAAGGGAGCCGTTGCCCAAGGACAGTAGTCCACGTTTCCACTGACTTTATCACCCGCGCCGTCGGCGTTCCTCTCAGAGGAGGGATCGGCAGTGCAAGGCGGGACTTCGGTGGTGCCATCGGGATCGTTGGGGCCGCTGGCATCACCCCACCAGTTATTCTCTGCATTCACCATGTAGGTCGGATTGGTATCGGCATTGCTTAGTCCCTTAGCTGTGTTGCTGTAAATGTTGTTTCGATGAATCTCGGGAGCACCGAAGCTGTTTCCGTCCAAAGCCACGCCCCCGATGCTGGATACGTCAGTCCAAGTCACGATCCCAAAGTTGTTGTTGTAAATATTGTTGC
>JALUUA010000211.1 GCA_027021605.1 Candidatus Bipolaricaulota bacterium
CGAAGGACCTTCGAGCTGATCCGCGAGCTGGGCGTGCCGTTGGGCCTCTTTCAGGAGACGCCCTGGAAGCGGGCGGGCGCGGGGGCGGAGGGGAAGCTGCAGGAGCAGCTCATCGAGCTGTTGATCGACGTGCGCAGGGAGCTGCGCAAGAAGAAGGAGTACGAGCTGGCGGATGCGATCCGCGCCCGGCTCGCCGAGCTGGGGGTGGAGCTGAAGGACAAGGGAGAGGAGACCATCTGGGCTTACCGAAGCACCGCTCCAGAAAATCCGTCAACGGATGGGATCACAGATTAGCGGATTCCCCGTTCTGTCGTCTCCATGCATCATCCGTTAATCCGTTTGTGATTTGTGATCCGTTGACCGACCGATCCTCCACCGGCTCCAATCATCCGTTAATCCGTTTGCGATCCGTTGACCGACCGATCCTCCACCAGCTCCACGAGCACCCCGTGAAAGCCCTTCGGGTGCACAAAGGCCACGCGGTGCCCGCCGAACCCCGCACGGGGCTCCTCGTCGATGAGCCGTGCGCCCTGGGCTCTGAGTTGGTCGAGCGCTTTCTCGATGTCGGGGACGGCGAACGCGAGGTGGTGGAGCCCCTCCCCGCGCTTTTCCAAGAACTTCCGAATGGGACTCTCCCCCAGGGGCTGGATGAGCTCCAGCTTGGGGAACTCCTCGCCGAGCCAGCTTACGGCCACTTGAAATTCCTCGACGATACCGCGGGCCGTCTCCCGAAGCCCTAGGAGCCCGAAGCGCTCGACGGCCTCCTCCAGCTCTTCGACCGCGATCCCGATGTGATGGAGTTTCATCTTCCCCTCCTCGATTGCCCAGTATATCGCGTTGTCCTCGTCATGGCGATGTTCGAGTGGGGTTGGAACGTACGACGGTCGAACCCTACAATGGCGGGGAGGTGATCGTCCGCTATGGCCAAGCCCTCGGCGCGCGCGAAGGAGAAAGAGCTAGGGATTGCCCGGGTCCGCAAGAAGAAGCAAATCACGCTTCCGGACGGTGTGATGGAAGCGTTGAAGCTGCAGGAGGGGCAAGAAGTGCGCTTCGTTGTGAAGGGGGGCCGGGTGTATGTAGAGCCGTTGGTGACGGTGCGGGTCCCGCCGGACGAGGCGTATGCCTTCAGCCCGGAGTGGCAGAAGCAAATTCAGACCTCCCTGCACCAGGTCGAGGCCGGGGAGGTGTACACCGTCCGCGCCGATGAAATCCTCGCGTTGGCCGAAAGGCTGAAGAAAGAGGGCAAGCTCTAGCCGATGACCGTTCGGTTGGGGATCACCCCGGAGTTCCTTGCGCAGCTCGTAAGGCTGTCCAAAGCCGATCAGAAGCGCGTCATTAAGGCCCTACGGCTCTTCGAGCAAGACCCCGGCCACCCCTCCCTGCGCCTCAAAAAGCGACGGTCGGACGGGTTATGGGAGATCTCCTTCTCCAAAAGTGGCCGGATGCTCTTTCAGTGGGAGGACGAGCGCACTCGGCGCCGGGCCGTCTTTCTGGCCGTGGGCAAGCACAAGATCGTGGAATGATCAGAGCGTCACCGGCTCCTCGTACGTCCCAAACACCTCGCGCAGGGCGTCGCAGATCTCGCCCACGGTCGCACGGGCCTTCACGGCCTCCAGGATGGGCGGCATCAGGTTTTCGTCCTCCTTCGCGGCAGCTTCCTTCAGCCTTTCGAGCGCCTCGCGCACGCGCCGGGCCTCCCGCCGCTCCCTTAGGGCTTTTAAGCGCTCGATCTGCCGCTCCCTCACCTCGGGCGGCACCTTGAGCACCCGGAGCTTCATCCCCTCGTCTTCATCTTCCTCAGCCAGGAAGCAGTTGACGCCCACGATGAGGCGCTCC
>JALUUA010000212.1 GCA_027021605.1 Candidatus Bipolaricaulota bacterium
GCGCTTCTCCAACACCTTGCGAATGAGCGAGAAGCCGTTGCTGCGGAAGCCCCGCTCGCGCAACCCCACGATGCGATCCCCGGGCTTTATCGCTTCACGGCGGAGGGCTTTCGAGCGCTCCAGGACGGCGAGGCAGTCCGCGTCCCAAATGTACTCCCCCTGCACGCGCCCGCCCAGCACGGCCAGCTCGCCGCCCACGACGGCAACGCGGGCTTGTTTCGCAGCCTCCACGAGCCCGCGGGCCAGCTGTTCGATCACGTCAACGTCCAGGGAGCGAACGTTGAGGGTATTGGTGACGGCGAAGGGCTCGGCTCCCATGGCCGCGGCGTCGTCGCAGACCATCGCCAACAAATCAAAAGCGATCGTGTCGTGCTTTTTGAGCTTCTCGGCGACCTCCACCTTGGTGCCCACGCCGTCGCTGTTCTTGAGCAAAAACGCGTCCCTGAGTTCGGGGACGTAGATGGGGCCGGAGAAGCCCTCGTACTCCACAGAGGGCTCCCCGAAGCGCCCCTTGCGGTGGGCGAACGTCTGCCGGGCGGCCTCGTACAAGATGCGCGAGCAGCGCTCGCTGAGGTCGAGGTCTACGCCCGCTTCGCGATAAGTGACCATGATCCGGGTGCAATTCTAGACCACGACAATCTCCTGCACAATGACTCGATTCAGCTCGTGTAGAAATAGCTCGCAAGCTGATCCTCGGGAATATAGCGGCAAGCTTGCCGAAAGATCGCACGCAAAGTGCCTTTATCCAACGACTTGCACCCGAAGCGTGGGCTCCGAAACCAACCCCAACCGTGCGAGATCCTCCCCTTCTAGATGCAGCGCTACAGCCTCCCGAAGGTTCTGCAGCGTCTCATCCAACGTCTTCCCTTGGGTGACAACCCCGATTTCCAAACACTCAGCAACGTAGTGGGATTCCCCCAGACGCACGACGGCGTGAACGGTGCGCTGCAGCTCCATAGTGTCTCCACCTCCACGGTATTACAACGAGTACTCCCCCTCGTGCGCCCGCTCCAGGAAGGCGGCCAGCAGCTCGATGGTGGCCTCCACGTCCCGCGGGTGGACGCACTCCACCACGGAGTGCACGTAACGCGTCGGGATCGAGAGCGTCACGGCGGCGACGCCCTCCTTGGTGAGCTGCAGCGCCCCGGCGTCCGTGCCCCCGCGCGGCAGGATCTCGAGCTGATAGGGGATGTCCCGCTCCTCCGCCAGTTTACGCAAAAAGCGCACGAGCTTCGGGTTGGAGACGGACGCGGAATCCTTGATTTTGATGGCCACGCCCTCCCCCAGCTTCGTGACGTAGTCGGACTCCGAGGCCCCCGGCACGTCGCTCGCTATGGTGACGTCCAGCGCGATCCCAATGTCGGGAGAGACCCCGTACCCCGAGACCCGCGCCCCCCGCAGGCCCACCTCCTCCTGGGTGGTGGCTACTGCATAGATCTCCGCCTCCCACGAAGCCCCGGACTCCCGCAGCCGGCGCACGGCCTCGATCATCGCAAACAGGCCCACGCGGTCGTCCATCGCCTTGCCGCTTAGAAGCTCCCCCATCTCCACGAAGTCCTGGCGCAGGGTCACAAAATCCCCGATCTGGACCTTCGCTTTGACCTCCTCGGCGGGCAGCCCCAGGTCCACGAAGAGGTCCTTGATCTCCAGGGGCTTCTTGCGCTCCTCCTCCGTGAGGATGTGGACGGGCTTCGTCCCGATGGCCCCTACGTAATCCCCGGACTCCGCGTGGACGACCACCCGCTTGGCCACCAAGACCCGCGGGTCGAAGCCCCCCACGGGGTCGAGGCGCAGGAAGCCCGTCTTCTCGTCCACGTGCTTTACCAGAAAGCCGATCTCGTCCATGTGCGCGGCGAGCATCACCTTCGGGCCCTTGCCCTTACCCTTGCCCCCCAAGCGGGCGATCACGTTCCCCAGCGCGTCCGTGCGGATCTCGTCGGCCAGGGGGGTGAGCTCCCGCAGCACGATCTCGCGAACGGCTTCCTCCCGGCCGGGGACGCCCGCGGCCTCCGAAAGCTCTTTGAGCAATGCGATGTTAAGTTCCATGCCCCACCTCCCTAGGATGTACCCCCGTTATAGCCCGCGGGGGCGGCCCTCGGCAACCCCGCTCAGTCCTCGCCCTCCGAGGGGATCACTCCGAAGGCCCAAGGCGTCGCAGAACGTGGGCGATCCCCCACAGTCCCAGGGCCCCCAGCAGGATCGCGCTCCCGAGGCCCAGCGCGATCCGCCCCTCGAGCGCGATGCTCCCCAACAGGAGCCCCACCCCCAGCACCCCGGCGAGCCTGCGCGCGTGGCTCCGCCACAGAGCCTCGACCGCCTCCACGCGCTCCGCATCGCGCAGGCGCCGGGCGAAGCGATCCAGGTCCCAGGCGGCGAGCGCCGCGATCGTCGCGAGGAGGGCGGCCTCCGCCGGGCCGAAGAGCGCGCCCAACGCCGCCAGCGCCAGCAGCCCGAGCAGTCCCCCGTGCGCCCAGCGGGGGGAGGAAGATCCGCGCAGGTGCGCAAAAGCCCAAAGCAGCCCGAGTCCGAAGGCCGCCCAAGCGGGCCCCCACGCTCCCCGCCCCGCAAACGGGACGAGCAGCGCAAGGACGGACACGCCCACGCCGAGCAAGAAGAAGGGCGTCGGCACCGGGGCGGGTCGGCCTGCAGGGGGGGTCACGCTCGCACCCCCAGGGGCCGCAGCCACAGGGGCGAGCGGGCCAGCGCCCCCTGCACCCGCCGGACGAAGGGGACCTCCACGTCCCAGTCTATCACCACAATGCTGGCCCGCTGCAGGCGGCTAAGCAGCAGCGCCCGCTCCACGCGCGCGATCCGCACCGCCAGCCGCGTGGCCTCGTCGTCCGGGAACCGCTTCGCCTCGAACGAGACGGGGTCGGGGCTGATGATGAGCACGGCGTACCCGCGGGCCCGCAGCGCGATGAGCATCGCCTCGTCGCCGGGGAGCAGGGGGCTTACCAGCACGATCTGGGAGCGGGCGGGGAAGAGCCGCGTCGGCAAATAGTCAAAGCCCTCGAAGACGAGGCTCTCCCCCAGCCGGGCGCGGGCCAGGGTCCTCAAAATCTTCTCCCGTTGCACACGCCCCGTTCCCGGAAACGTCCAGTCGAGGTGGCCCCCGTACACGAGTAACCCCACGCGGTGGCCCCCCTGGAGGAAGGCGTCCGCCAGGGCCGCTGTGGCCTCGATGGCGTGCTCAAAGAGAGACCTCGAGCCCACTTGCACGTCGGCCCGGCGTCGCGCGTCCAGGATGAGGCCCACGTCGGCGGAGCGCTCCTGCTCGAACTCCGTGATGTAGAGCCGCTCGGGGTCGCGGGCCATGGCCCAGGCGTTCAGCGAGCGCAGCGGGTCGCCGGGCTGGTACTCCCGCACCCCGTAGAACTCCGTACCGGGCCCGCCGCGCCGGGCGGGGACGAGGCCCGCGTGCAGCCGGGTCTGTCGGGGGCGGATCTCCACCCGCCGCAGCGCCCGCGCCTCCGGCAGCACAAAGAGCTGCTGCGGGACCTCTAGGCGCTCCACACGAGGCCGCACGTGAAACGGATCCCCGAGCACGACGTCCACGCCCCCGAAGCGGTAGGTCCCCCGCGGGCCCTTGAGTGTATAGTCGAGCACGAGCTTCCCCCCGGGGGGCAGGGGCCCGAGCGCGCTCGTCTCCCCCTCGACCCCCTCGAGGCCCGGGGGGACGCGGTCGCGGATCGTCACCTCTGCGATGCCGTCCCCCGCGTTCTCCACCGTGAGGGTGACGGGGACGGGCTCGCCGGGGCGGACCCGACCCGCGCCGAGCGTTCGGGTCGCTTTCAACGAGGTCTTCCCCGGGGGGCCGAAGAGGAGCCCCGCTCCGAGGTAGACCCACAGGGGGATCGCCAGCGCGATCAGCCCGCCCTGAAGGAGGACCAACCCCGCAAAGACCAACCCCACAGCGGCTGCGGCCAGCACGCCTCCCGCACTCACGCCGGGATGCTATCCTCCCGCTCCTCCCCGCGCAACGTCTCGTGTATAATGCAGACGCTGCGAAGACTTCGTAGGGGAGGCCCATCACCATGAGCACACATGCGGAAGAGAAGCTGCAATTCCTGGAGGAGCGCCTCAAGGAACTGCGGGAGTCGGGCTTGTACACTCACATCCGCACCGTCCAGTCCCCGCAGGGGGCCTGGATCGTCGTGGACGGAAAGCGGGTGCTCAACTTCTGCTCGAACAACTACCTGGGCTTGGCCAACCACCCGGAGATGCGCAGGGCGGCCGTGGAGGCCATCGAGCGCTACGGGGTGGGGCCCGCTGCGGTGCGCACCATCGCCGGAACCTTGGATTTGCATCTCAAGCTGGAGGAGCGCCTGGCGCGGTTTAAGCGCGTCGAGGCCGTCTTGGCGCTGCAGTCGGGGTTCAACGCCAACCAGGCCGTCATCCCCCTGCTCATGGAGAAGGGGGACCTCATCATCAGCGACGAGCTCAACCACGCCTCCATCATCGACGGCGTGCGGCTGAGCAAGGCCGACCGGGCCATCTACCGCCACGGCGACGTGGACGACCTCCGCACGCGCTTGGAGGAAGCAAAGCAGAAGGGCTATCGCAACGTGATGATCATCACGGACGGGGTCTTCTCGATGGACGGGGACGTCGCGCCCCTGCCCCAAATCGTCGAGCTGGCCGAGGCGTACGGGGCGATCGTGATGGTGGACGACGCCCACGGCGAGGGCGTTTTGGGAGAGGGCGGCCGGGGGATTGTGGACCACTTCGGGCTCCACGGCCGGGTGGACATCGAGATCGGGACCCTCTCGAAGGCGTTCGGCGTCGTCGGAGGATACGTGGCGGGGAGGGCGATCATCATCGAGTATTTGAGGCAGAGGGCGCGGCCGTTCTTGTTCTCGAGCGCCACCACCCCACCGGACACCGCGGCCTGCCTGGCGGCCGTGGACATCCTCGAGCGCTCCACGGAACTCGTCGATCGCTTGTGGGAGAACACCCGCTACTTCAAGGCCCAAATGAGGGAGATGGGCTTCGATATCGGGCAAAGCGAGACCCCCATCACGCCCGTAATGCTGGGGGAGGCGAAGCTCGCCCAGGAGATGAGCGCCCGGCTCTTCGAGGAGGGGGTCTTCGCCCAGGCGATCGGGTACCCCACCGTGCCCAAGGGGAAGGCACGCATCCGGGTGATGATCTCCGCGACGCACTCCCGTGAGGACCTCGACTACGGCCTGCGGGCGTTTGAGAAGGTAGGGAAGGAGCTGGAGGTCATTTAGCCGGGGTCATTTCGCCCCGGTCCGCTTGGCCTCGACGGCCTGGGCCATGTCCGCCAGGGTGGTCTCCTTGAGGTACCGCTTGATCTGCTCGCGCAGGGGCTGGAAGGTGTCGTGGAGCGGGCAGGGCACCTCGTCGTTGCACCGGGCCAGCCCCACGGCGCACTCCTCGAGGTCGTTGACCCCATCGACGGCCTTCTTGATGTGGTAGAGCGTAATGGACTTGGCGGACTTAGCCAGCTGAAATCCGCCGCCGGGGCCCTTGGTGGATTTCAGCAACCCCTCGCGGGCGAGGCTTTGGAGGATCTTGCTGAGGAAGTAGTGCGGAATTCCCTCCTGCGAGGAGATCTCCTTGGCCAGGCACATCCGATCCGGGTGCCGGGCCAGGTACGTCATCGCCCGAATCGCGTACTCGCACGCCTTGGAGTAGATCATAGGATCGAAAGCTCTTTATAGCACACGACCTTCTTCTGTGCAAGTTTACAACGGGTCTAGGAACGGGGCTCATCCTCCGCCGGGGGCTCGGGCGGGGGCGGGCCGGGTTCGGGCTCTCTTTTGACCCTTCGGCCCTTGGGGCGCTTTTTGGGTTCCTCCTCCCGCGGCGGCTCCTCCAGGGCCTCCATCAGCTCCCGCAGCCGCTTGTCCACCAAGTAGTTGACGGTCCCCTCGGGGAATTTGCCGTCGGGGCCGCGCTCGCCCGCGGGCACGCCCGTGAGGATCTCGATCCCCTCGTCGATGGTCTCGACCGCCCAGATGTGGAACTCTCCCCGGCGGACGGCCTCCACCACGTCCTCGCGCAGCATGAGGTGGCGCACGTTGCTCTTGGGGATCATCACCCCCTGCTCGCCCGTGAGCCCCTTCGCCTTGCACACGTCGAAGAAGCCCTCGATCTTCTCGTTCACCCCGCCGATGGCCTGCACCTGGCCGTGCTGGTTCACGGAGCCCGTAACGGCAATCCCCTGCTTGAGGGGCAGCCCCGATAGCGCCGAGAGGAGCGCGTACAGCTCCGTGGAGGAGGCGCTGTCCCCCTCCACCCCCTCGTAGCTCTGCTCGAACACGAGACGCGCCGCGAGCGAGAGGGGCTTGTCCTGGGCGTATTTGTTCGAGAGGTAGCCTCCCAGGATCATCACGCCTTTGCTGTGAATGGGGCCCGCCAGCTCCACCTCCCGCTCGATGTCGATGATCCCCTCCCGCCCCGGGCCGACGCTGGCCGTGATCCGTACGGGTTTTCCGAACTCGTAGTCCCCCAGCATCAGCACGGAGAGGCCGTTTACCCGCCCCACGGCCTCCCCCTCCACGTCGATCAGCAGCGTCCCCTGCTCGATCAGCTCCCGGATGCGCTCCTGGATGAGGCTTGCCCGATAAACTTTCTCGTCCAGGGCCCTCTGGACGTGCGCCCGGGTGATGTAGCCGGAGCCCTCCCGGTCGGCCCAGTAGTTCGCCTCCCGCACGAGATCGCTGATGACCCCGAAGTGGGTGGAGAGCTTCTCCCGGTCGCCCGCCAGCCGCGCCGCGTGCTCCAAGATCTTTTCCACGGCCCCGCGGTCCAGGTGCTTAATCTTTTCCTTCTGACAGAGGGTGCACAGGAACGCCACGAAGTCTCGGATGTTCTCCTCGGTGGCGTCCATCTGGGTGTCGAAGTCGGCGCGCACCTTGAAGAGCTCGGGGAAGTCCTCGTCGTAGAGGTACAGCAAATAGTAGAACAGGGGCCGGCCCACCAAAATGACCTTGGCGGAGAAGGGGATCGGCTGAGGACGCAGGCTCTTGGCCGTCATGAACCCCAAGCGCTCCCCCAGCTCCTCGACCTGGATCTCCCGGTTGCGAAGCGCGCGCTTCAGCCCGTCCCAGCTGAAGAGGTTGCGCAGGACGTCCTCGACGGGGAGCACGAGGTACCCTCCGTTGGCCCGATGCAAGGAGCCGGGCTTGATCAGGGTGAAGTCCGTGTAGAGGGTCCCAAACTGGGTCTCCTTCTCGATCCGCCCGAAGAGGTTGTGGTAGCTGGGGTTGTACTCCACCACCACGGGGGCGCCCTCCTGGGCGCCGTTGTCCACCAGCACGTTGACTTGATACTTGCGGAAGGGGAGGTCCTGGAGCCAGGGCAGCGGCGGCCCCCCCGCCGTCCCGCCCCCGCCGGAAGCAGGGGCCTCCCCGCCCTTGAAGGTCTCGATGTTCTCCAAGATGTCCTTTTGGACCTCTTGGAGATATTCGACGACCTCCGGCAGGTCTTTGTACTTCTCCACGAGGTCGTCCACCAGGTCCCCCACCAGGAAGAGGGCGACTTGCTGGTCGAGCTCTTGGAGCTTCTGCTGGGTCTCCCTCTCCAGGCGACGAAGCTCCTTCATGGTCGCTTTGAGTTCGTTCTGGAGGGCCTCGCGGCGGCGCTGCAGTTCCTCGCGCTCCTCCTTGGGGAGGGCGTTGAACTCCGCGTCGCTCAGGGGCCGCCCGCCCCGCAGCGGGATCAGAAGGACGCCGAGGGGGGTCGCCTGGAGGGCGAACCCGGCGAGGGTGGCCCGCTGGCTCAGCTCCTGGAAGCGCCGCTCCCGCTCCTTGTTGAGGGCGCTTAGGATCTCGTCGCGCTTGGCGTGGTACTCGTCGCTCTCGAAGGCCCGGGGGATCTCGCGGCGGACGTGCTCGATGAGCTGGCGCATGTCCCGCTGCAGCTCCCGCCCCTTGCCCGGGGGCAGCCGCAGCGCCTTGGGCTGGTAGGGGTCCTGGAAGTTGTTGACGTAGCACCAGTCGGAGGGGGTCTCCTTGCGCTTGGCCAGCTCCTCCAGGAAGGCCGTCACCGCCGTCATCTTCCCGATCCCCGGCGGCCCCGCCACGTAGGTGTTAAACCCCACGGACCCGATGTCGAGCCCGAATCTTAAGGCCCGCACCGCCCGCTCCTGGCCGATGATCCCCTCCAACGGGGGGAACTCCTCCGTGGTCTCGATCCCCAAGGCTTCCAGATCAAAGGTCCGGCGAAGCTCTTCCGGCGAAAGCTCCCTCATAGTTTAGGCCCCCTTTTCGTGCTCTACAGGGTACGCCAGCGGTGGGCGCTCGGGCAACTTTCCTTACCCCTACCCTTCCCTGCCTACCCCTGCGTGCCGGGAGGGGGAGAGGGGGGCGCCTGCTTCCTCTCCACGCGGCGGATGCCCTCCAAAACCAAGAGGACGAGCACCGTGGCCGAGACCGCAAGCAGATAAGCCCCCACGCCGACGGCC
>JALUUA010000213.1 GCA_027021605.1 Candidatus Bipolaricaulota bacterium
CCTGGCCCCTCCCCCAACAAGGTGCGTAGCACCCGCTCGGTGTAGCTGCGCAGCGTCCCCTTGAGGCTGCTGCCGGGGAGGAAGACGGTTGGCTTCTCAAAGCCGGGGCGGTGGGTACGCACGAAGTTCATATCCACCAGCGTGGGATCGGCTCCCGCCTCGCGACCCGACTTGACCAGCACCGGGCCGTCCGGCTTCAGCGTGAGGACCAGTGTCAGCAGGTTCAGGCTCTCCCGGAACATCACGCACCTCCCCCGGCTAGGCTCTCTCTCAGCTTCTCGATGTAGTGGTCTTCAGGCGATTCCCGCTTGTCGGTTTTCTCTTCGATTTTCCCCTCGATTTTCCCCTCGATCAGGTAATCCAGCAAGTGTTCCCTGTCTATCCGTTCGAAGGTCTCCCAGCCAGAGAGCTCTGCCCAGCCCAGGCCCCGGCTGCGGGCTCCGCCCAGGGGGATGCGACCCCGCTGCATCTCACGCAGCCCCAGGAAGAGCAACCCCAACTCCACGTCGTCGGCGTTTTCGACGACGAGCTCGCAGCGGAATCGGGTCCCGGCCGGGACCACCTCGAAGCTGTAGAGCACCTGGCCAGCAGCGGTGCGGGTGTCCCGGTCAATCCCCACGCCGGTGCGCACCTCGACGCGGCCGGCCCAACTCTCCTCGATAAGGGAGAGGTCCTTGACACGCAGCTTGGCCGCCAGCCAAGGGGAGCCGAAGAGACGGCAGACGGTGCAGGTCTCGTCGGCTACCATCTGGGCGAACTTCTGCTCGTCAATGCGCCCGTTCGTCGTCGCTTTTCTCAGGAGCTCCTCCTTGCGCCTCCGGGTGACGCAGGCGCCGGCCTCGTGGTCCAGCGGGTTGGCGCAGGCCCAGAGATCCGGCCGGCGGTTGATGGTCCGGGCGATCCGCTCGACGGCGGCCCGCAGGGCTCCTTTGAAGGACGAACCGGGGATGAAGGGGCGGCCCAAGGCGTCGCGGACGATGGGGATCTCGGCCCCCACCACCGAATCGCCCGCGCCGGAGCCGATCCGCAGCCCCGTCTTCAGCGTCAGCGTCGCCCGCAACGTCAGCCGGTTGTAAAAGGTGGCGAAACCTTGGTACATCATCTCCCCCCTCCCGCACGTGGCCGCTTCTTGTAGAAGAAATAGCGACGCAGGTGGCCCACGTATTGGTGGACCAAGAGCATCCAGGCCCAATCCTTCTCCCGTTTTTCCCTCTCGCCCTCCAGCGGGTAGTCTGCCTGCTGTGCTGCTTTCCCCACCAAGGCGCCGGCCTGGCTCTTGAGGTCCCGCAGTTGCTTGATCAGGGCCTCGCCGAAGTCTCGCCAGGCCCACGTTTGGCCCTTGTCGTCCCGTCCGATCTGGTACTGGATGTACCCGATGACGACCTCGACGCTCCCCGTCTCGTTGCAGACGTTCAGCAGGTTGTTCATCTGGGTGGGGCCCATCTGCCAACCCTTGCCGTCCTGCAGGAACCCATCCAGAAGCTCACGGGCCTGGACCACCAGCCGGTTCAACTGACCATCTACGCCTTGCTGGAGGACCAGCCGGTAGCGCATTTCTTTGGGCGTCATTTCCTTCATTCCCGCACCTCCGTTTCCAGGTGAAAAGGCGTGCAGACCTGCACCCAGCCCAGCCCTTCCTCTTGCTTTTGACCGAGCCCCTCCCGCTCCAACAGGGCCGATCGCTCCAAGACCTCCCGGGCCAGTTCCTCATCCCCTAGGGGGACGCGGAAGAGGAAGGTGCTTCCCGCCGCCAGGGCCGGCAGGAGGGGCTTGGGCAACCCCCAAGCGTCGTACCAACCCCAGGT
>JALUUA010000214.1 GCA_027021605.1 Candidatus Bipolaricaulota bacterium
TCCGGACGCCCGCACCTCGGCCGCTGGGGTCACCGCCGTCGGCGCAGCCGTTGCGCACCGTGATGGAATTCAGGGTGAGGTTCCCCGTGCCCGCCACGTGGAAGATGCGAAACTCCCCGGGCTCGATGGTCCCGTTCAGGTTGCAACTCAGGGTCGGATCCCGCTCGACGGTCGCCCCGTTGCCGTTGATCGTGATCTCGGAGGTGATCGAGGGTAGGCCGGTGGCCCCATCCACGGCAAAGGGGCCATCCGTCAAGGTATAGGTGGAGTTCGCCGCCAGCTCCAAGGTGTCGGCCCCGGCCGGGTCGCCCGCGGCGCAGTCGGGGTGGGGTTGGCCCGTGGTGGTGTCGTTCGCGTTCTCGATCGCCTCCCGAAGCGAACAGATCCCGTCCGTGTCGTCGATCACCACCGCCCCGGGAGCGACGGTGATCGGGGCTACATTAAAGGACACTGTAGCCTTATAGTCCAGTCCTTGGGAGAAGCCAAAATCTATCACATCGAACTCGAGAACGTTGGTACCGGCAACGAACAGTGAGGGGTCACTAGTCGTGAACGTTTCAGGCGGATCCTGAAAATTGGCGGGAAAATCCCCCTGGGGTTGTTGCCCGATTTGGGTCCCATTGAGAAAGATGGTCGCTGCGTTGTCAGCGTGAATGGTCACGGTCAAGGAGGGATTGACAAAGTTGTTGGGAAGCTGAAAGGTCGTCCTATAACGCACCGTAGTATTCAGTCCGCAGGGCTCGGAGTCGCTTGGGCCACAGTTGATCCACTGGGTCCCAGCGATTGTGCTCCAGTTAGAGGATGGAGCGATAATGAAGGCATCCTGAAAGTTGACCCCGTCCAAGCTGAACTGGTTGATGGGATCACGGTCTCCGATGGCACCGTTGCCACTGATAATGGTTAGGGTCGTAGCATTGGCGATGACCGATAAGACCAGAAACGAAATCGCCCATGTCAGAATCAGAGATCGAACGATCCACAGTCGCCGCCCGCTCCCTTGCGACCTGCGCTGCACAACGATCAACCTCCTCCCTTGCGTAGCCCAACGGCCCTTTTTCGTTTTCCCCTTCCCCAAAGGGGTCGCGCTCTCGGGTCGTTGACCCCCGAGTCCGCACCCGATTCAGTATAAAAATCCGGCGTTAGCCCAGCGTGAGGGAGGAGAGCCTCTTCCCCTGTATTTCCCTCTTTCAGGCGATTTGACTTCCTACATAAGTTCTCGTATACTCACCCCAAGTGTTTGAACGACAGGCCCCCAAGGCAGGGACCGGACGGGGCGAGGCAGATGCTCAAAATCCAACTGCTCGGCGGCTTTCGCGTCGAGCATAACGGCAAGGCCCTCACCGACTGGGAGAGCTTCAAGACGGAAGCCCTCTTCGCCTTTCTGGTGCTCCACCCCCGCGAGACGTTTCGGCGGCCGTACCTGGCGGGCCTCTTTTGGCCGGAGAAGCCCGAGCCGAAAGCCTTCACCAACCTCCGCCACTCCCTCCACCGGCTGCGCAAGATCCTCCCCGACTGCGAACGGTACTTCCACATCGACCGGGTGCGGGTCGGCTTCGTCCCCAAGGCGAAGTACCGCCTCGACGTGGAGGACTTCCTCCGGCTCCTCCGGGAAGCGGAGGTCGACCTCGGCCCCGACCCCGACCCCGACTCCGATCCCGACCCCGACTCTGATCCCGGCCGGGACGCCAGCGCGGGCCCGGACGGAAGCGTCCACGTCGACCTCCCCAAACTCGCGCGGGCCGTGCGCCTCTACCGCGGCCCCTTCTTGGAGGGCCATCCCGCCCACGAGGTCGACGAGTGGGAGTGGGTCGCCCGGGTCCGCGAGGGCCTGGAGGCGATGCAGGTCCGGGCGCTCGAGCGGCTGGCCGAGGGCTATGCGAGGCGCGCGGAGTACGGCGAGGCGGCCGCCTACGCCCGGAAGGCCGTGGAGCTGCGGCCCTATCGGGAGGAGCTCTACCGCCGCCTGATGCGCCATCTCATCGCCCAGGGGGATCTCCACGAGGCGGGCGCGTCTACGCGGAGTGCGAGCGGGCGCTCGAGGAGCTGGGCCTTTCGCCCGAGGAGCGCACCCGACGGCTCCGGGAGGGACTCACGCGGCGCAAGGAACACCGCTTGAGGGCCTCCGCGGGGAGCCCGCTGCGGCCGCTCACCCCGCTCATCGGCCGGGAGCGCGAGGTCGCCCAGGCCCTTAAGCTCCTGCGCGAGGCCCAAGAGGGGGGGCCGGGTCGGCTGCTCACCCTCGTCGGACCCGGGGGCGTCGGAAAGAGCCGCCTGGCCCTCGAGGTCGCCGCCCAAGCGGCCGACGCCTGCTCCGCGGGGGTCTGCTGCGTCCCGCTCGAGGAGGTCTCCGACCCGTCGCTGCTGGAGGAGGCCCTCGCCCGAAGCCTTGCGCTTTCGGCCTCCGGGTCCGGGGCCGAGGGCGAGGAGTGGGGCCCCCGGGTCCGCCGGTTTTTGCGGGACAAGGAGCTCCTGCTCGTCCTCGACGGCTTCGAGTCCCTCCTCGCCCGGGCGGATCTCCTCGTCGAGCTGCTCCGGGAGGCCCCGCGCCTGCGGATCCTCGTCACCTCGCGGGAGCGGCTCCACCTGCCCGAGGAGCGGGTCCTCCTCGTCCCGGGGATTGGCGATCCCCCGAACCGCGGAGGACGGGGCCCTCGAGGCGGCCCCCGCGGCGCGGCTCTTCCTCCACCACGCGCGCCGGGTCGCACCCGACTTCCGCCTCGCCGACGAGGACCGGCGGTATCTCTACGAGATCTGCGCCCTTCTGGAGGGCCTGCCCTTGGGGATCGAGCTGGCGGCCGCCTGGGCCCACCTGCTCCGCCCGCGGGAGATCTGGGAGGGGCTCCGCCGCGCCCGCGCCCGCGGCTCCCCGTGGACGGCCCCCGAGGGGGCCTCCTCCGAGGCGATCCTCCCCCGCCACCGGAGCCTGTGGGCCGTTCTCGAGCACTCCTGGGACCTCCTCTCGCCGGAGGAGCGGGCCGTCCTGCCGCGGCTGGCCCTCTTCCGCGCCGGCTTCGACCGCGAGGCCGCGGAGTCGATCGCCCAAGCTTCCCCGGCCGTCCTCGCCGCCCTGATCGATAAGAGCTTGATCCACCGCGGGTTGTCGGGCCGCCTGCGGCTTCACGAGCTGGTGCGCGCCTTCGCCGAGGAGAAGCTCCGGGCGCTCCCCCGGGAAGCCGAGCGGACCGCGGAGCGGCACGCCGTTTACTACCTGCGCTTTCTGCGGCGGCGGGAGGGGGCCCTGCGGGGGACCGGGACGATCGAAGCCCTCGGGGAGATTGAGGCCGAGATCGAGAACGTCCGCGCCGCGTGGGAGTGGGCCGTCCGGCACGGGCGGGCGGACGCGCTGGACTGCGCCCTCGACGGGCTCTATCTGTACGCCTTCCTCCGGGGGCGGTTTCGAGAGGGGGAGAGGCTCTGCCGGAAGGCCCGCCGGAGCCTGCGCGCCCGCGGCCGCCCCCGGGGCGAGGAGCGGCTCCTCCTCGTCCGCCTGGCGGTGCGGCAGGCGGTCTTCCACGAGCGGCGGACGCGCTACCGGAGCGCGCGCCGGCTGCTGGAGCGCAGCCTCGACGAGCTGGCCGCGCTGCTGGCCTCTCCCCCCGCCGCCGACTCCCCCTCGACGGTCCGACGGGTCCGCTGGGAGGCGGCCTTCGCCCTTCAGCGCTACGGCATCGTGCTTCACATGATGGGCGAGCCCCGGCGGGCGCGACGGGCCCTGGAGGAGGCGCAGCGCCGGGCCCAAGAGGCCGGGGATCCCTGGCTCTTGGCCCACATCCTCCGGGATTGGGCGATCTCGGCCCAGGCCCGGGGTGACTACGCCCAGGCGGCGGACTTCGCCAAGGAGAGCCTCCGGCTCTTCCAGGAGGCGGGGAGCGACGACGGGGCGACGACGACGGCCTGCACCCTGAGCATGATCGCCATGAGCCTCGGCGAGTTCGAGGCGGCGCGGCGGTGGATTTGCCGAACCCTCCCGTATTTGCGCCGGGCCGACCAGCGCTGGATGCTCGGCCTCTGCTACCTCAACCTGGGGGAGATCCACCGGCTGGGGGGAAGGCTTCCCCGGGCGCGGCGGTGCGCGGAGCGCGGCCGGGCGATCTTCGAGGAGGCCGGATCGGCCTGGGGGCGGGTGGTCTCGGCGCTCGGACTCGGGGACATCGCGCTCTCGCGGGGGGATTGGCCGGAGGCGGCCCGCTCGTTCCGGGAGGCGGAGCGGCTCGCGGCGGAGGCGGGGCTGATTCCCGAGCGGATCCGGGCGCTCTGCCGCCGGAGCCGTCTGGCCCTGGAGCGCGACGATGCCGATCCGGATCTCGCCGCAGCGCGCGGGTGCCTGCAACGGGCCGTCGGGCTGCTGGGCGCGCTGCGGGCCGACGGACAGCCGAATCCCCTGCCCGCCGAGGTGCTGGTGGAAGTTGCCTTCCTCTGGCTGTGTGAGGGGCGCGCTCCGGAGGCCGCGCAACTCCTACGTGCGATCCTCGCGGACTTTCCCCTCTACGCGCAGCTTCGGGAGCGGGCGCAGGCCCTCCGGGCCCGGCTTCCCCGCCCGTCGCCGCGGGTCCGAGAAGCTCCTGATCTCCCTCCCCAACAAACGGCCTCCCCAACCGAGAAGCTCCTGCACTGGGTCGGCGCTCGGCTTACCCCGACCCCGACTTCAACCTCGACCTCGACCTCGACTTCGAGCCCGAGGACGGCGAAGAGCTCGAGGACGGCGAAGGCTGCCGTCGGAGGGGGGCGGGGCAAGGCCCCGTCGGACCCGCTGACCCCTCCCCCGGGGAGCGGGCGAACGGGAAGGACATGAGCCCACGGCTTATTATCGGCCGGTGTTCGCGCGTGCTTCGGCCTCCCCGGCCGCAAGGGCAGGGCTGCATACTCTTGACAACGCGGGATACTTGCGCTATCTTAATGCTTGCATGGCAAGATATTCAGCATCGGACCGATTGGAGGAGCTGGAGCAGTGGGCCTCCCAGCTGCGCAAGGGCGCGCTGGCGATGGGGATCTTGCTCCTTCTGCGCGATGGGCGCCGCTATGGACTCGAACTCGTCGAGGAGCTGGAGCGAACCACGGGGCTGGTGATCAGCGAGGGGACCATCTACCCCCTGCTGAGCCGCCTCCATCGCCAGGGGCTCCTAACTGCGGAGTGGGAGACGGAGACCGCGGGTCACCCCCGCAAGTACTACCGCCTCACCCCCAAAGGCGAAGCTCATCTGCGCGAGATGGTCGCCCGCTGGCGGGCCTTCTCCCAAGGGCTCAACGAGCTGATCCGGCGGGAATCCCCGTCTCCCCGAGAACCCGATTCCGAAGCGGAGGAGGAGAGGGATGCGACCGGCGCTCGAGGACCTTCCGCTTCAGCCGGAAGCCGCCGAGCTGCTCCGGGACTACCGGAGCCGACTTGAGCGGGCTCTCCAAGGATGTCGCCTCCCGGAGGCGGAACGCCGCGAGATCCGGAGGGAGATCGAAAGCCACCTCTGGGAGCGGCTCCGCCGCCTTGCGATTTCGCCCATCGAGCGGCAGCACGTCCTCGACGTCCTCTACAAGCTGGGCGAACCCGAGAGCTACGTGCCCCTGTACCTGACCCACAGCGATCTGGCGCGGGGGCTGCGCGGCTCGCCGCGCCACCTGCTGCGCGGTTGGGGGCGCTGGCTGCGCGCGACAGCCGCTCAGTACGTGTTCTCCCTGCCCTTCGTGTTCTGCTACCTGCTCTCACTCCTGCTGATGGTCACCGGGCTCTTGAAGTTGGCCTTCCCGGAGAGCTTCCGCGTCTACGCGACCCTGCCCGCGGCGGAGGCAGAAGCGCAGGACAAGGAGCGCGTGTACCTCTCGTTCGCGTTTTCCTTCGATGTGCCGCCGTCTTCCCCTACCCCTTCGGCAGAGGGTCTTTCGCGGTTCGAGGCTGGGAAGGAAGCGGGAAAGGTCGGGGGCCCGAGCGGACGCGTGGAGCTACTCAGCCCCTGGGGAGCGGCTGCGCTGCTAGGAGCGGGACTGGGCATTGCGCTGCTTGCCACGGGACTGCTCCGCCGCCTGCTGCGACGAATGCTCCTTCGGCAGTATGGGATTTGAGCCCTATATCTAAAGCATGCAATGCAAGGATACATACAAAGCACAATAAAGACGAGGAGGGATCGACGATGAGGAAACGGGTACGCCGGATGCCGCAAGGGCTAGTCCTCCTTGGCGGGATCGTCGTGCTCCTATTGGGCGGGCCACCTGTGGGGGTGGCAGAAGCCGATCTTAGCTCCTTAGCCGAGGAGCGGTTTGAGAAATTCGCTCAGCTCTTGGACGAGGAGCTCCCAGGGGGAGCGGATCAGCTGAAGGCGTTTCTCGAGGAGGCTCGAACGGCCTTCCTCAATGGCTCCGCCTCGGAAGTGCAAAAGAACATGAATATTCTCATGACGGCAACGTTCTCTCTTACCGAGTTGGGACGAGACTTGGGCATCGTGGGAACTTTGGGCGCAGAGCGACTCCGCCTCGGGCTAACCCTCTTGGAGGATGCCATCCTGCTGGTTCTCCCGGAAGCAGGTCCCCTTCAACTTGGGTTATACGTAGCAAAAACGGATGGGGAGGAACGAGAGCGCGCTGTAGGGCCGTTTTTGAAAGAATGCCCGCCTCAGCTCACCCTGCGAGGCCCTCAAGGGGAACTGACTTTTGAGCAAAGATCATGCATTTCTATCATGCCTGAGGCGTCTCGTTCTCCGTAAGTGCAGAAGGAGACAGAAGGAGATCAAAGGAGGTGAATCCCAAATGTTGACGTCGATCATCAGCAGCATGAGCTTCCAGCGGGGAATCATCGCAAGGTCGATTCTTCTGATCTTCATTAATCTGATTGGGATAATCTCTCTTCCCTTCCCTCTAACGGCTGCTCAGGCCAAACTGTCGAAACCCTTAGCCCAAGCCTTGGTAGAAGTCGACCCCGCGGTTGCGGGACTCTCGCTGTTGGGGGTGGGGAGCAGTGCCGCACTGCAGTGGGCCGAGCTGCGGGACATTGCCACAAGAACGGAACGGGCACTCCTTGCTGCTTGTGGGTCCGAGCCCTTCACGATCTCGGAGGAGGAACTGCCCCGGCGGTTTGCTCCCGTGGCCAACGCCTTGGGAACGGGGGCGTTGCTCTCCCAGGCACTGGTCGTGCCGGTGATGGGACAACCGGGGCGGCCCGCGCTCGCCGCCGCGGGAGCCTGGCTCGGGGCTTGGATCGGCTACCTCCTAGGGGTGCGCAGCTACGCCCTTGCCTTGGTCGCTCCATGGACGTCCCAAGCCCGAAGCGTGCACACTGGGCTTGCGCCCACCGTAAGCCTCGAGTGGGAGCCCGGGGCGTCGTCCCCGCTCCGGCTGGTCGTCGAGGGCTCCCCCGGGTTGTGCGCCCCCGAGCGAAGCCGGGGACCCGCATGGGCCCTTTGGGCCCTCCCCGTAGTGGGGGCTGCCTTAGGAGCGCTGCTGGGCTACTCCTTGAGCCCATAGGGCGATCGCCACGACCAGAAAGATCCCCAGCCCGAGAGCGCCCCGCTGCCCCCCGGGCCCGAGCCCGAGGGGGTCCGTCCCCGCCGCGATGCCCGCAACCCAGCGGTTGTCCTCCCGATCCTCCTCCAGCAACCAGCGCTCCGGGTCCATGACCACCGACTCCAGGGGCTCCCCGGTCGCAAACTCGAAGGTGTAGGCGGAATCGAGCCCGTCCCAGCGCAGCGTCTGGGTGTTCCCGTCGGCCGTGGTGAACGCCACGTCCACGGGCATCTTCAGCTCGCCCTCCCGGCGCACGGTCACCCGGTTGCGGTAGCGCCCGTCCCCCCGGGGTTCGCTCTCGACCCGCCCCACGAAGAAGTTGGGGGTCTGCGTGGTGCGCAACCAAGGGTCAAAGAACCAATCGAGTTCCCAACCGCCGACCTCCTCGGCTACCCGTACGAAATCGGACGTCTTGGCGTTCTGAAACGCGTAGCGCGCGTAGTACTCCCGCAGGATTTGCTCGAAGGTCTCCGCGCCTAGAAGCCCACGGAGCATCCACAATACGCCCGCCCCCTTGACGTAGACGGCCTGGGCGTAGACCCGCAGCGAGGGGAACTCCGACGCAGGCTGGAGCACGGGCTCGCCCGGCTCGTGGAACTCCCAGGTGCTGCGGGCAAGCGCCTCCGAGTACCCCAAAGCCTCGAGGAAGTACAGCTCCTGGGAGTAGGTGGCAAAGCCCTCATCGAGCCAGGCTTCGTCGTACTCGTCGTTCCCGACGGCCCCGTACCACCACTGGTGGGCCACCTCGTGGGAGACCTCGTACTCGCTCCCCCCCGCGATCATCACGATCCCCGGGTACTCCATCCCCCCGCCCACCGTGACCTGGGCCGCCGTGAGGACGGGATAGGCGTACGGCCCGAAGCGCTCGGAGAAGAACTCCAGCGAGCGGAGCACCTTGGGA
>JALUUA010000215.1 GCA_027021605.1 Candidatus Bipolaricaulota bacterium
ACAAAGATAAAGAGGACGCGGCTGCCGTCGAGGGCCGGGAAGGGGATCAAGTTCGTGATCCCGAGGACCAAGCTCAAGAGGGCGACCAGCCGGAAGAAGGTCTCGAAGCCCTGGCGGAGGCTTACGCCCACCAGGTTCGCGATGCCGACGGGGCCGCGGAACGCCTCGGCGGCGCTCACCTGGCCCGTGAGGACCTGCCGGATGCCCAGGTAATACTGCACCAGGGTGCTGCGCAGCTGCAGGGTGCCCAAATAGACGGCGGCGATCGGCCCCGGTCGGCGCTTGGCCCGCTCCAGCTGCAGCCCCTCCAGGGCTTCCGCCAGCTCCCGACCGCGGACGTCCAGCTCGGCCCGTCGGCGCTCGGCGCCCCGCTCGAACTCCAGGGTGAGCACCCCGTCGTCCGCTTGGGCCTTGAGGATCGCGTACACCAGGGTGATGAGCCCCGCCACCGCCTCGCCCTCCGCGGTGAGGAGGCGATCCCCCGGTTTCAACCCAATCCGCGCCCAGGACGAGTCCGGGGCGACGGCTTCGACCCTCGGGGTCGTGGGGGGCAGCGGCGCCAGCGCCAGCGGGATCACCCCGTCGAGCTCCTCGGGGGGCACGCGCGTCAGGTCGAGCGTGAGGACCTCGATAGAGCCCTCCCGCTCGATTTCCACCGCCACCGCCCGGGGCGTGGGGGCCCCGCGGAGGGCCGTTATGACCTCGGGCCAGCTGCCCACCGGCGTCCCCTGCACCCGGAGAACCCGATCCCCCTCTTGGAGCCCCTGGTCTGCCAGCGCGGACCCCTCCGGGAGGCGGCCCACCACGGGGAGCAAATATTGGTAGGCGATCCCGATGAAGTACCGCCCGCGCTCCTCGTCCCAGTAGGGGGTGACGGTCACCTCGACCCGCCGTCCGGCCCGCTCCACGACGAGGGAGACGGGTCGCTCCCCCACCCGCTGGACGAGCGGGGAGAGCTGCTCGGGGAAGTAGATCGCCTTTTTGTCGAGCTCGAGGATCTTGTCCCCCGGCTTGAGGACCCCGTAGGAGGGGGCCTCGGGCACCACGGCGGCGATCTCGACATAGGGCGCGCCGAAGATCCCCACGTACAGGATCATCAGGACGAGCGCGGCCAGGACGTTCGCCGCCGGCCCCGCCAGGATGATGAAGATCCGGGCCCAGGCGGGCTTGGCCGTAAAGAGGCGATCGGGCGGGACCTCGGCGTCCTCCTCGCGGCCCGCCTCCTCGCCCGCCAGGCGCACGTAGCCCCCCAGGGGAAAGAGGCGTATGGCGTAGAGCGTCTCGCCCCGGCGCCGCTTCCAGACCGCGGGGCCGAAGCCAATGGCAAACTCGTGGACCCAGACGCGCACCCACTTGGCGGCCAGGAAGTGCCCGCCCTCGTGGACGAAGACGAGCACCCCGATCACCACGATGAACGCTACGACCGTAAACAGCAGCGAGAGGATCATCGAATCCGCGCCTTTCGTTTCGGTTTTCGCTCCGTTCCGGTCTCGACCGGGGTCCGGCTCCTTCGCCGGAGGAGCTCCGCCGCGCGCGCGGCCTCGGGGGAGGTCGGGAGGGCCCGGATCACCAGCGTGCGCTTCGTCTGAGGGGTGACGCGGGCCCGCTCGTCGAGGGCCAGCCCCACCACCCAGAGGACCCCCTCCTCGTCGCAGACCAAGGGGACCCGATCCCGCAGCGCAGCGGGAACCTTCGCGTCGACCAAGAGATCCTGCACCTTCTTCGTCCCTCCCAGGCCCAAGGGGCGCAAGCGGTCGCCCGGCCTCCGGTTTCGCACGCGCAGCGACCCGGCTATTGTATCCCCATCCATCCGCGCTTCCAAGGGATCCGCGCCCGCCTCCTGGGGAGGCGGATGGCTCCCCTCCCGCAGCTCCAGGTGCAGGCGCCAGTCCCTCCCCCAGTCGTTCTCCCCCGGGCGGAGCCGGCGCTCGGGCGCTTCCGGGGGACGCAGGGGCCCCCGGGTGAGAACCACCCGTTCGGGCTCTACGTAGACCCGCACGCCCTTGGGGAGGACGACCTGCTGCCCGGAGCGGGGCCGCTCGATCTCGCGCACCAGGCGCTCGAGGTGCTCGGCCTCGAGCGCAGCGTCTTGCCCCCGCAGAACCCGCCGGAGGGCCTCGCGCAGCAGGTACTCCCGGAGGATCTCGTCCTGGGCGAGCAGGTCCGCGCGCCGGAGGAGGAGCGCCCCGCCGTCGCCGGAGCGCTCCTCCTCCGCGATTTGGGGGAAGAGCTCGTGGGCGTGTCGGGTGAGGTGCTCGTGGGCGCGGGCGGCGATCTCCGAGGCCCGGGCCACGGCCTCAAGGGCCCGCGGGCGGAGTCGCTCCCAAACGGGCATTAAATCTAAACGTACCCGGTTGCGCAGATACCGCCGATCGCGGTTCGTGGGGTCCTCGCGATAGGGCTGCTTCAGCTCTTCCAGATACGAAAGCACCTCGGCGCGGGTACACGCGATCAGGGGGCGAACGTAACGCAGACCGCGCTCCGTCCGCACGGGGGGCATCCCGGCGAGGCCCTCGAGCCCGGCTCCTCGGAGGAGATTGAGGAAGAAGGTCTCGACGCGGTCGTTGAGCGTGTGGCCCAGGGCCACGGCCTGGGCGTCGTGCCTTTGGGCGGCCTCCTCGAGGAAGCGGTAGCGGGCCCGGCGGGCCTCGGCCTCCGAACGGAGCACCTCTTCCGCTTCTCCCCGCTCGAAGGGCAGTTCCAGCTTCCCGGCCAGCGCCTCCACGAAGCGGGCGTCCTCGGGGGAGTCGGGCCGCATGCGGTGGTCGAAGTGGGCTACCACAACCTCAAGGTCGAGGTCGGCTCGCAGCGCGCAAAGGGCGTGCAGGAGGGCGACGGAGTCGGGGCCGCCCGAGACGGCCACCACCGCCCGCTCGCCGGGGCGGAGCATCCCATGGCGTTCGATCGTCCCGCGGACCTTGTCGAGGAGCATTCCGGGGGCATTGTGCCCCCCTCCGGCTTCGCTTGCAATCCTTCGATGTGGAGTTCTCGTTTGTTCGACGGCCCTACAGCCGATAAAGCTCCGGCCTGCGGTCCTCGAAGAGGTCGTTGAGCTTAGTGACGCGCTTGTCCAGGGCTTGGGCCGGGTCGATCTCCGCGATCTCGAGGGCGTCGCCCTCCGCGGGGGCCCGGGCGAGCAGGGAGCCGTCGGGGGCCACGATCTGACTTGCGCCCGTGTAGCTCAGCTTCTTTGCGCCCCGCTCTTCGATGCCCCAGCGGTTGGCCAGCACCCAAAAGAGGCGATTCTCCATCGCCCGCACGCGGGTGGTGAGCTGCCCCTTCCCTGGCATCACCAGATTCGAGGGATGTACGATGAGCTGGGCGCCCTGAAGCGCCAGGGTCCGCGCCGCCTCGGGGAACATGTGGTCGTAGCAGATCAAGAGCCCCACTTTAACGCCCTTGACTTCACAGAGGGGAAAGGGCGTATCCCCCGGCCGGAAGTAGAGCTTCTCCTCGAAGAAGAGGTGGGCCTTGCGGTAGTGCGCCATCACACCCTTGGGTCCTACCATCACAGCGCTGTTGTAAAACGCGTCCCCGTCGCGCTCGGGGAGCCCCACCGCCGCGAAGACCTCCCTCTGCGCAGCGATCCGCTGTAGGAGCTCCGTGGTCGGCCCCGGGATCGGCTCGGCCAGCTCTGCGAGTTCCTCTTTTGCGGTGAGGAGATACCCGCTGGTCGCCAGCTCCGGGAACACCAGCAGATCGACGTCGGCCCCCGAAAGGACGGAGGCGATGCGGTCTCGATTGAGCTCGACGGCCCCGAACTCGGGCGCAAACTGATAGAACCCTACGCGCATTTGCGTTAGACCTCCGGTCGGAACATCCGGTGGTTGAACCACATCCCGCCGTCGACCACCAAGTTGTGACCCGTGACATAAGCCGCGGCGGGGGACACCAAGTACAGCACCGCCCAGGCGATCTCCTCGCGCTTGCCCAGGCGCTTGAGGGGCACCGTCTCCAGCACGGCTTGGTGGGTTTTGGGATCGCTCATGAGGCGCCGCACGCCCTCCGTCTCCTCGATGGGGCCGGGGGTGACGGCGTTCACCCGAATGTTGTAGGGCGCCCACTCCACCGCCAGGGTGCGGGTTAAATTCAGAACCCCCGCTTTGGCGGCCCCCGAGTGGGAGACGTACGGCGCGGCAAGCCAAGCGTAGTTGGCCCCGATGTTGACGATGTTCCCGCCCCCTTGTTCCTTCATCGCGGGGAGCACCGCCTTGCTCATCAAGAACGTCCCGTTAAGCACGATCTCGACGACCGCGCGCCAGCCGTTGGGCGAGAGCTGCTCGGCCGCGCACAGGAAGTTCCCCGCGGCGTTGTTGACGAGAACGTCGATGCGCCCGAACGCCTCGCGGACCCGTTCGGCGACCCGTTGGGTCTGCTCGGGATCGCGGACGTCGGCTTCTATAGCGAGCGCCCGGCGGCCCAGCCGTTCGATCTCTTGGACGATTTGGGTGTGGTGCTCGGGGTTGCGGCTCGTGATCGCCACATCCGCACCGTGTCGGGCCAGCTCCCGCGAGATGACGAACCCAATGCCCGTCCCGCCTCCCGTCACGAGGGCCACTTGGCCCTGCAGCAAGTCCTCCTTGAAGATCATGAGCGCTTGCGCTGTAGCCTCCCTTCCAACAGGGTGTGAAGCTCCTTTGCAAGCCGAAGGACGGCCTGCGCGTCGTCTCGGCGAATTTGTGCGTTAAACTCATAGCGGGCTCGATTGCGCAGCTCCAGCGCTTGGTCCTGGTAGAGCTGCCGACCCAGCTCGCGGCCGACTTGTCCCGTCTGGACGTACCGTTTGCCGAACTCGCCCACGAGCCCCCCGTGGCTTCCCGGCAGGTCCTTGACCCGTTCTTGCAGCAACAAGAGTCCCTTGACGCACAGCTCGGCGGCGTTGTAGGCGGCGTCCACCGCCAGGCGATGGCGCCCCGTCCGCAGGGCGTCCTCCGCGCCCTCGCGGTACTCCTCCGCCAGCTGGAGGTAGTTCTCCGCCTCGCGGCGGCGTAGCTCCCGCTCCTCCATCGCGTAGATCGCCTCCCCTCCCTGAAGGACCCGATACAGGAAGTACGACCCCGGAGCGCGCAGGCGCTCCAGCGGGTACACTAGGGCTTCTACGCCCTCGCCCCGCTCCTCGTAGGCGCGCTGCTCCGCGTCTGCCACGGCCCGGCGCAGCCTCTCCAGGTCGCGGATCCCGACGACCGCCACGTCCACGTCGCTCTCCGGGGAAGGCTCCCCCCAGGCTGCGCTGCCGAAGAGGATCACTTGGGCGACGAGCGGCTTGGCCTCGCCCGCGAGCAAGCAGCGGAGGAAGGCGCGGGCCGCCTCCCGCTTGCGCTCTTGAAGTTCCGTCGGGGAGATCGCTGCCTTCACCAAAGGGCTATTTCACCACCACGTTCACCAGCCGCCCGGGCACCACGATCACCTTTCGGATCGTCTGCCCGTCGAGGCGGTCTTGGACGCGCTCCCGGGCGAGCTTCTCCAGCTGCTCCCGGTCCTCGCTGATCTCCACAGGCACCGTCATCCGGTCGCGCACCTTCCCGTTGATTTGAATGACGATCTCCCGCTCCTCGGCCACCAAGGCATCGGGATCGTAGGAAGGCCAGCGCTGCTCCAAAACCGCGTCCTCGTGGCCCACGACCCGCCAGAGCTCCTCCGCGATGAAGGGCGCGATGGGGGACACCAGCAAGATGAGGCTCTCCACGGCGCGCCGAAAGAGCGGCCCGTGGAACCGCCCGCGCTCGCCCTTGTAGTGCTCGACGTAATCATAGAGCTCGTTCGTCAGCTCCATAAGCGCGCTTACGGCCGTGTTAAAGTGAAATCCCTCGATGTCCTCCGTGACACTCTTGATTTTCTCGTTGAGGACGCGCCAGAGCTGCTTCTCCCTCGGCGGAAGCTTCTCCCGCTCGATGGGCTCCTCCGGGGCCTGGCGGACGACGTCTTGGTAGTCCCAGACGAGCGTCCACAATCGATTGACGTAGCGATACGCCCCGCGGATGCCCTCCTCCGTCCACTCGATGTCCTTCTCGGGTGGGCCCATGAACAGCGTGTACAGGCGCTCGGCGTCGGCCCCGTAGCGCTCGATGATCTCATCGGGGGGGACGACGTTCTTCTTGGACTTGCTCATCTTGGCCACCTCTGCCTGGAGGGGCCGACCGCAATGGGGGCACGTCTCGTCCTCGGGGACCTCACGCACGTGGATCCAGCCGTGCTCGGGGCAGCGATACGCCTTGTGGGTGATCATCCCCTGCGTGAACAAGCGGGCGAAGGGCTCGTCGAAGTTCACAAGGCCCATATCTCGAAGGGCCTTGGTGATGAAGCGGGAGTAGAGCAGGTGCAAGATGGCGTGCTCCACGCCGCCCACGTACTGATCTACGGGGAGCCAGGCGTTCACCAACTCTGAGTCGAAGATCCGCTCGTCGTCGTGGGGCGAGAGGTAGCGCAGGTAGTACCACGAGGAGTCGACGAAGGTGTCCATGGTGTCCGTGTCGCGCTTGGCCGGGCCTTGGCATTGAGGGCATTCGGTTTCGTAGAACTCCGGGATCTCGGCGAGGCCCTTCTTGCCCAAGAACTCCACGTCGGGCAGCAGGACGGGGAGCTGGTCCTCGGGGACGGGGACGACCCCGCACCTCTCGCAGTGGATCATGGGGATGGGCGTCCCCCAGTAGCGCTGGCGGCTGATGAGCCAGTCCCGGAGGCGGTAGCTCACGTGACGCTTCCCGATCCCCTTCTGCTCCAGGAACTCGATAAATTTGTCGATAGTCTCGGGACCGGCGGGGAGGCCCGAAAGCGGCCCGGAGTTGACCATCACGCCCTTCTTGTCTTCATAGGCTTCCGTCATCGTCTCGCCGTCGAGCTCCCCGTCCTCGGGCTGGATCACGGGAACCACGGGCAGCCCGTGGGCGCGGGCGAACTCGAAGTCCCGCTGGTCATGGGCGGGCACGGCCATGATCGCGCCCGTCCCGTAGGTCATGAGCACGTAATCCGCGACCCAGACGGGGATCTTCTCGCCCGTGGCGGGGTTTATCGCATAAGCCCCCGTAAAGACGCCCGTCTTGGGGCGATCGACCCGCTGGCGCTGGACCTCGCTCTCCTCGATCGCCTTCTTCACGTAGGCATCCACCTCGGCCTTTCGATCGGGAGTTGTGATCTGCTCCACCAACGGGTGCTCGGGGGCGAGCACCATGTACGTCGCTCCGAACACGGTGTCCGGTCGGGTGGTGAAGACCTCGATGACGCCGTCGCGGTCGGCGAGGGGGAACGCGATGAGCGCCCCCTCCGAGCGGCCGATCCAGTTGCGCTGCATGATCTTCACCCGCTCCGGCCAGTGCTCCAGCTTCTCGATGTCGTTGAGCAGCTCCTCGGCGTAGGCGGTGATCTTGAAGAACCACTGGGTGAGCTTCTTCTTGGTGACGGGGGTGCCGCACCGCTCGCACTCCCCCTCGACCACTTGTTCGTTGGCCAGGACGGTGTCGCAGCCGGGGCACCAGTTCACCCAGGCGTCCTTTCGATACGCCAATCCGCGCTTGTAGAGCTGCAGGAAGAGCCACTGGTTCCACTTGTAGTACTCGGGGTCGCAGGTGGCCAGCTCCCGGCTCCAGTCGAACTCCACGCCCCACAGGCGGAACTGCCGGCGGAAGGTCTCGATGTTTTTATACGTCCACTCGCGGGGGTGGACGCCGCGGTCGATGGCCGCGTTCTCGGCGGGGAGCCCGAAGGCGTCGTAGCCCATCGGGTTGAGCACGTTGTAGCCCTTCATGATCAGATAGCGGCAGTAGGCGTCGCCCAAGATGTAGTTCCGCCCGTGGCCCACGTGCATCTCGCCGGAGGGGTACGGAAACATGTTGAGGTAGTAGAACTTCCGGCGGGTGTCGTGGATGTCGGGCCGGAAGAACCCGCGCTCGCGCCAGAAGTCGCGCCACTTCTTTTCAACGGCCTTAAAGTCGTATCGGGGTGCCATCTCCTCACCTCGCACTTGCGGACAGAAAGAAGACCCTTATGTTGTACGAAATACGAGCTTGGATGTCGAGTCGCGCGCTGCTTCTACGCGCTGCTTCTGTTGGATGACAGGGAGGAGCCGTGCGCTTAGGCACGGCGCAGGAGCGGATAGAGGCGCCGGAAAGGTCTTGTGGAAATGGGTGCCATCACGGCTGCCATTATAGCCCTCGAAGGCGTTCTGTCAACGGTGTGCTCTGTTGTGAGGCGGGAAGGATGGGTCTACAATCCAGAAGAACGGGGGTGATGCAAACGGTATGACTTTTACAGCGTATATCGAGTGGGATCCCGAGACGAAGCTCTACGTGGGGATCGTGCCGGGCATTCCGGGAGCCCACACCCAGGGAGCTACTTTGGATGAACTCCAGCAGAACCTCAAAGA
>JALUUA010000216.1 GCA_027021605.1 Candidatus Bipolaricaulota bacterium
CAGCTCTGCGAGGTCCATGGCGGGAAGAGTGTACCGAAGGGGAGTGAGGTTGTCATGGGCACGCGGCCCAGGGTGCGGCTCAAAGTAGAGTTTCTTTCTCGGGAAGCGCGCCTGCGGAGGAAGCTTCAAGCGTTTAGGGAGGAGCTGTCCCGCTTGCAGGGGGAGGGAGGTGCGCCGGCGTGGGTTTTGCGCTGGTACGAAGAGGCCATCCGGCAGAAGGAAGAAGAGCTGCGTGCGTTGGCCTCGTCCTCGTTGTCGGCTTCGTCTTCAGTCTCGTCGTCGGGATCCCGTTCCCGGGTCAGGGGCAAGAAGTTGTAAGTTCGCTCGGGGTGGCGTTCTTGGGGGTAGACGGTTTCGAGGAGTGGGCCTCGGGGCTGCAGTTTGTAGCCGCGCTGCGATGGGGTCCCTTCTGGCTCTTCGACTTTCAAGCCGTAGGGAAGCTGAGGGCCTTCGGGGTTCATGCGGGCTGGAAGCTCTCGCCGGCGTGGCTGACCGTCGGGGTTCGGCTTCTGCAAGAGGAGCAACGTCGGGGAACGAAGACGCTTCTCCAGGTAGGGGCTCGGGCCGGCGGCTCGTTTGGGATGTGGGGTTTTGTGCGTTGGTACAACGAGGCCGGGGTGTATGCACCCCTGGGAGAGAAGGGGGATCTTGTGCCGTTCGTGTCCTTAGGGTTTTCGCTCTCGTTTTGAGCGCTACGAGCTTGGAGTTGTCGAAATTAGGAGATTCCGGTATTCTGCTTTTCGGTGATGCCCATGGCCCCACGCGCGAAAAGACCGCAGACCCTGCTGCTGCGCCGCCGCGGTTCGTTGACGCTGCCCGCGGAGCTGCGGCGCAAGTACCGCTTGGAGGAGGGCGAGCCCCTCACGCTCTTGGACTTGGGCGGCGTCTTCGTCCTCGCTCCCCGAACGCCCTTGGTTCCCAAGCTGGCCGGGGAGCTGGAACGGCTGCGCGAGGAGGCGGGCCTGAACGTCGAGGACCTCCTTGCGGGCCTCAAGGAGCAGCGCAAGAGGCTCTACCGCGAACGCTATGGCTCCAGCTCAGACCCGGAAGCCCCCTGACCCGGATCTCGCCCCTCGCCCGTCGGAGGAGGAGCCCGAGCGTTTGCGGGTCTTCTTCGATGCGGACGTGCTGATCGCGGGCTCGGCCACCCGCAGTCCCACCTCGGCGAGCCACATCCTGCTGCAGCTGGCGGAGCTGACCTTGATCGAGGGGTTGATCTGCCCCTACGTGCGGGAGGAGGCGGAGCGGAACCTTCAGGAGAAGCTACCCCAGGGGCTGCCCGTCTTTCGGGCGCTGTTGCGGACAGTCTTACGAGAGGTTCCCGACCCCACGAAAGAGGAGCTGGCCGCCTATGAGGGGAGGGCGGAGGCCGAGGACGTGCCGGTGCTGGCGGCGGCCGCTCGGGAGGGGTGCGCGTACCTGGTGACGTTCAACGTGCGGGACTACCCGAAGCCGCCGGAGGGGCTTCAAGTGGTAGAGCCGGGGGAGCTGGTGCGGCGGGTGCGGGCCCATCTGGCCCGGATGCTGGAGGGGGAGGGGGAGAGGGAGATGGAAGTGGAGGGCGAGTCCGAGGAGTGAGCCGGGGGAGGAGGTCACCGGGAGCGGGCGGAGGTGATCTCTCATGACGTATATCGGCTACCCTTCGTTGGAGGCGTGGGCGCGGTCCGTGGTGCGGAAGCTTCCCGTGTATGCCTGCTTGGTGGAGGAGCCACAGCCCCCGGACTCCCACGGGATCCAGGCCGTTCTGCTGGTGATCTGGGTGGGGC